>NZ_RCHM01000032.1:0-252809 GCF_003671475.1 Ketobacter sp. GenoA1
TCCCTTAGCGGGTGCGGGGAGTGAGCTCTCTCTTATATTATCCATAGTAGTGTCCACTTATTTTTTAGTGGACACTATGGTCAAGCAGCTAAGCAGGCTTATCCAGATGGGTTTGCCGGACGGTTACGGTAAAACGTACTTTATATAGCGTTCAATTAGGTCGCTGAGAGTGTGCTTTTTGGATTCAGTAGTTTTAAAGTGCCTGCCTTCGCGTATAGCTGCTTCGGTATTGGTAACCCATCTTTTGGCGTCAGTCTTTCTATTGAATGTGGCTGTTTGGGGAGGGAATCCCTTAAGGCGGACTATGGCTTGATAGCGGGTTTCACCCTTACTTGTTTTGCGCTCCCGGATAGTAGCCATGTAGAAGACCTTTAAACTGTTTAAATATACAGCAAAAGGTTACAACAATTGACAATAAACGGCAACAGGGGACTAATAATCACCGGTCGGTGAATATATTTGTTGAAAATTCAATAGGTTATTTTTTGGTTCTTTGGAGGGTCACAAATAAGGCACTTGCATGACTAGGGGTAATAAAAAACGCAGGCTAATAGCCTGCGCTTTTAAAGTATCTGTGTTAGCAGGTTGCGCCCTTCAGCCGCCACCAGCTCCGCTAGTAGTTAGGTACATACTGTGCTTCCTTGTGTTGGTTGGTGGAAGAATTATGATTTGTTGACAATCCAATTATACATGCAATTTCTGACTGTACTTGGCACTATCACCCCAAATATAGTAAAAATTTTCCCAATTCCAAGGCTTGTTTTTGTAAATGTCAAGAGTTTTTCTGTTGCCTTTTTAAGATTACCCACATGTCTTGCTCAGGGGTCATTTCCCCAGAATATATCTCATTAATTTCGCCAGCCTTAAGGAGCTTGAAGTTAGCATCTGTTGGGGTTTTGCTAGAGTCTGAAGTTTTGTTATATGGTTTTTGAGTGCAAATTTGAATATCTTCACAGTCTTTTGAGTTGTGGACTTCAACAACATAGTTTTTAGTATAGCGTCTAACCCACTGGTGGTACTGAACATCGCTTTTGCACCACATCCAGAAACTGACCTCGTAGATGCATTGTTCATCTGACTCAATCCTTATTCCAACTTGCTTGTTGAATTTTTCCCCTTTTATAGGTTCTGGGTCATCCAAGTGAGAGGTTGTAATGTCAGAGAGTTTTGATTTCTTACCATCGGTGGTGATTGTTCTGATTTTTAGCATCTCTCCTTGGATGCCATCCTTTGTGCCAACGTTGTCGGTTTCTATATCTACGTGAAATGTGTCGTCATCTTTGTAAGCGCAGTTGTTATATAAGTTGTGTAGGTGGAACTCCCAGTCGGTTTGGACTTTGAAGGCATCAAGCTCTTCGTTATATGAAATGACGCGGATTCTCACATTTGATTTTTCACTGTAACAGGCTAGTTTCTCAATAGCTTTCTTCGCATATTTTTTTGCGTTAGCCGCCCCTTCGCTATCATCTTTAAACAAAAAGCCAATTCTGTTATCAATGTGCTCTTCTTCTGGTTTCCTAAGTGTTGCGATTGCAATAACTCCACCGATAACGATGAAAAAGATGGTGTCTTCAACTGCGGAGGCCAGAAAGGAAATTTTAAAGTCTGTCCAATCGCTACGCTCGTCGACGGACTCCTCGTTTTCTCTTATGTAAACGGGGGCTTGGCCAGCTTCTTGAATATAGGTGCTTTGTTGGGTTGTAACTCTAACGTCTCTTGTGGGGGGGGAGTATATAAAGATTCCTATGCAAAGAAGAATCCAGCCAAATAGAATTGCTGAAATAATTCTCAAGTTGACTCTTTGGGTTTTGCTTAGCTGAATTCGTTTTGATTTCTTATTTCTGGGCTGCTTCGATTGTCCCTGCTCCCGTTCCAATTCTTCTTTTTTTTCGGCTTTTGCTTCGTGTTTGGTCATTCTGCGGCCCTGCAAAGTATCAGATTTGTCCAGGCTGATAATTAAGATAATTAGGCAGCATAATAGGCGGTCGCTAAGATTGCTAGTGGGTTGGCTGTTGCTGAGTAGCTCGGGGGTGTGACGTGGGTGTGACAAGGATATGAAAAAAGGCCCGCAATTGCTTGCAGGCCTTTATATATGGTGCCCGGAGGCGGAATCGAACCACCGACACGGGGATTTTCAATCCCCTGCTCTACCGACTGAGCTATCCGGGCGTCAAGAGCGCGCTATTAAACCCGCTGAAGACATTTGAGTCAATACCTGAATATTCCAATTGGGAAAGTTTTTCCGAATCAGTCGCTTGGGGGCACATAGCCCTCTGGCTGCTCGTATTCTTCACCGGCAAGGAACTTGTCAAATTCCTGTTGCAGGAAGGTCTGGGTTTCCGGTTCCAACATGTTCAGGTGCTTTTCATTGATCAGCATGGTCTGGTGTTTCAGCCATTCCTGCCAGGCCTGTTTCGACACATGTTCATAAATGTCCTGACCTTTGGGGCCGGGGTAGGGCGCCCGCTCCAGGCCTTCCATCTCTTGTTGGTATTTGCGGCAAAAAACCGTTCTGCTCATGGGGTCACTCACTTGATAGGTTCGGCTTGATGGAGACTGTGAATCAGCTTCTTGATGGGGGCGGCCAGCCCCAGCTGGGTTATCTGGCCCTCGTTATACCAGACCTGCTCAGTGCCTTCCATGATTGCCCGGGGTTTTCGGTTCAGCACCACGTGCTGGGGATGAATGTCCAGGTGGTAGTGGGAGAAGGTATGGCGAAAGGGGGCCAGCGCGGCCTGATGCTGCACCTTGGTGCCGCTCAGTGCCAGGGCATCCTGCAGCGCGTCGGCATGTGGATACTCCGGAAAGCTCCACAGGCCACCCCAAATGCCCTGTTCCGGGCGGCGGTACAGCAGCAGTTCTTCCTTATGTTGTAGCATCAGCATCCAGGTTTGGCGCACCGGCTTGTCTTTTTTCGGTTTGGAATGGGGGTAGTCGGTGGCTTGGCCCTGGGCGGCGCCCCGGCAGCCATCCACCAGGGGGCATAAGGTGCAGGCGGGCTTGCTGCGGGTGCACAGGGTGGCCCCCAGATCCATCATGGCCTGGGTGTACTCCCGGGTGTGGGTGGGGTGGGTGTAGTGTTCGGCGATGCGCCAGAGTTGATCGGCGACTTTTTTGTCACCGGGCCAGCCTGCCACCGCGTGCAGCCGGGTCAGCACCCGTTTTACGTTACCGTCCAGAATGGGGGCGGCAATGCCCATGCTGATGCTGGCGATGGCGCCGGCGGTGGAGCGTCCAATACCGGGCAGCTCGCTGAGTTCAGCCACCGAGCGGGGGAACGCCCCGCCGTGTTCTGCCCACACGGTTTGCGCACACTTGTGCAGGTTGCGGGCGCGGGCGTAATAGCCGAGGCCGGACCAGTGCTGCAGCACCTCATCCTGGGGGCTTTCAGCCAGCGCCTGCACCGTGGGAAAGCGGCCCATAAAGCGTTCGAAATAGGGGATCACCGTGCTGACCTGGGTCTGTTGCAGCATGATCTCGGACACCCATACCCGGTAGGGGCTGATGTCCTGCTGCCAGGGCAGGTCCTTGCGGCCGAACTGGTGATACCAGTCCAGCACCCGGGCCCGCAAGCTGTCTGCGTTCTGTATAAGATCTGAGTTCAAATTTGCACTTTTTGTGACGGATTGTGGTTATAAATTCAGGGGCTTAGCGACAGGTTAGTAAAGCCTTACTGTTCTTGGGCAAATACGCTTTTTGTCCTCTATACTGATTGCTTATGGAGTAGTGAACCTGCCCCAGCCTCTCGGGCGAAGACCATGGATTGTGAAGCAAGGCTCCCTGACAAGTAAAGTATGGATAGACGCAAGGCGCGCTTCAGGCTCGCTCCCACCATTCAAAACAAGCTGTTGGCCGTCATGTTGATTGTAGCGTTGGCGCCCATCATGGTCTTCGGCACTCTTGCCTATTTTAAATCCCGCGAAACCATCATCAATCAGGTGGGCGAACGGCTGCAGGCCACGTCGTTGCTGGCCATGTCCCAGATCGACCGTACCTTTGGTTTTAGCCAGGAAAACATTCGTTCCTGGGCGGCGCTGGATGTGATGCAGGCGGTGGAGCGCGGCGATCCCGAAGGGGTGGTGTCGGAAATGCTGTTTGATTACCAGCGGGCCTACGGTGTCTACAACACCTTGGTGGCGGTGGATGTGGATGGTGTGGTGGTGGCGGCCGGGGATTCCGATCTGATCGGCATTTCCCTGGAACAGGTCGCCTGGTTTCAACGGGTGATGCAGGATCGCCAGCCGTTCTTGTTGCCGTTGCGATTGGATCCCGAGTTGGGCGGGTATGGGGTCAGTATCGTGGTGCCCATTTTCCGCAAGTACCAGCCGGACAAGCTGGTGGGGGTCTTGAAAGCGAGCCTGGACTGGCGCGAATTACTGTCGCAGGTGAGCGCCATTAATGTGGGGCCGGATGAGCAGGAGGAAAGCGGCTACGCGGTGTTGATTGACGTCGACGGCTATGTGCTGGCGGCACCGGATTTTATTCTGTTCGATGAGGACGCCTCGGGGGTGGATGGTTCGACCCGGGTGTACGGCAAGCGTTGGTGGGTGGTGGACAATCCCATGCTGCTGGATCGGCTGCTGAACCGGCCCGGTCACCGCTATATCCGCCGCGGCAAGCAGGAGCTGTTGTTGGTGAACATGCCGGCCAGGGAATTCAAATATATACGTGATACCGGTTGGAGCCTGGTGCTGGTGCGGGATGCCGAGGATGCGCTGAAAGACATCGCCTTTATCCGCGAGCGGGCGCTGCTGATCGGGTTGATTGCGGCGTTGCTGATTGGGGTGGTGGCCTACGTGATGTCGCGCCAGATCGGAGCGCCTATTGCCCGTTTGTCGTCCTGGGCCGAGGAGCTTACCCGCGGCAATCTGGATCGCCAGATCAGCCTGCGTTCCAACGATGAACTGGCCCAGCTGGCCACCTCCCTGGACAACATGCGCTGCAATCTGAAAAAAAATCTGGACGAGTTGTACGATTCGAAAGAGCGTTACCAGTCCATCATCAACTCCATTGATTGTGTGGTGTGGGAGGCGGAACTGAATCCCCCCAAGGTGAGCTTTATATCCGGCCAGGTGAAACATGTCCTGGGGTACAGCTCCGAACAGTTGAAGCAGGAACTGGTGTATTGGCGGCGGCATATTCACCCTGATCATCATGAGCAGGTGCTGGAAGCGTTCCGCTATGCCACCCAGGAAGGCAGTGATACCTACATTGAGTTCAAGGTGCGCCACGGTGATGGCGATTGGGTGTGGGTGAAGGCGCTGGTGAGTGTGGTGATTGAAGGCCTGAGCGTCGTGGGTCTGCGCGGCGTGGTGGTGGACATCAATGAGATCGTACAGGCGTCGGAAGAGATGGAGGAGGCGCGTGACATGGCGGTGAAAACCGCCGAGAACAAGAGCCGCTTCATGGCCATCGTCAGCCACGAGATCCGCACCCCCATGAACGGGATGCTGGGTATGTTGGATATGTTCAATGAAAGCGGGCTGCGGGATGATCAGCAACAGATGCTGGAGTTGGCGAAACGCTCCGGCCGCAACCTGCTGGCATTGGTGGACGATGTGATGGATTTCACCCGCCTGGAAAGCGGGCAAATGCAATTCCATAACGAAGAAGTGAACATACACGACCTGTTCAATTCCGCGGTGAGCCTGGTGGCGGTGGATGCCTATCGGCGCGGGCTTGACCTGGGCATGGTGGCGGAGGCCGGCCTGCCCCAGCGGGTGGTGACGGATGTGACCAAGCTGCGCCAGGTGCTTACCAGCCTGTTGTCCAATGCGGCGAAATTCACCGAGCATGGTTCCATCATGCTGTGGGCGGAGTTGCTGCCGGAAAACCGGCTCTATGTTGAGATCAAGGACACCGGGGTGGGCATTGCCGCCGAGCGCCAGCGCGACTTGTTCCATCCCTTTGTGCAGGAGGATCTCTCCAATACCCGTAAATTCGGTGGCTCCGGCCTGGGGCTGGCCCTGTGTGAGGGGTTGCTCAGGGCCATGGGCGGCAGCATCGGGGTACGCTCCATAAAGGGAGTGGGTTCCTCCTTCTACTTTGAACTGCCGGTGGAGGTGCCTGCCAATCAGACGTCGCTGTCGGTTCGCATGCGCCATGATTTTCAGCAGCAATATCCGGAGGCTGCGGTGTTGCTGATCGGGGATCTGCCGGCTACCCAGATGGTGATGCAGATGGCCTGCCAGCAGTGGGCGCTGGGTTTTCACTGGGAGCCCAAGGAATCCCGTATCATCCGCCAGTTGGATGAGGTTTTGTACCGCCGCAATTACCGCTGGATATTCATCGCCCAGGAAATCAGTGACCGTTTCTGGGAAAAGCTCAACCCCTATCTGGATGAAAAAGACGGCCCTAAAATCATACAGTTAAGAGTGCCCACGGAGCGCTACGGGCAGCGTCCGCTACCCCATATGTATGTGCCGTTCTCACAGCGGCAACTGGCGGATTGCCTGTTGGGGCGGGGCGAAGAGATGGTCCAGGTGGTGCAGTCCAACGTACCCATCCAGTCGGCCTTGCCGCGGGTGCTGGTGGTGGATGATAACGAGGTGAATCGCCGTGTGGCCTGTGGTTACCTGCGTAAGCTGGGATTCAGCTGTGACATCGCCGAAGATGGCCAGCAGGCCCTGGATGCGGTGAAAACGAACCCCTACGGGATGGTGTTTATGGATTGCCAGATGCCGGTAATGGATGGCTACGAGTCTACCCGTGCCATCCGTGAGTACCTGCAGGGCAAGCCGCTGCCCATCATAGCCGTGACCGCCAATGCCATGGAAGGGGACCGGGAATAGTGCCTGGACGCCGGTATGGATGATTATCTGGCCAAACCCCTGCGCAAGGACACTCTGTACAAGATGGTGGAGCACTGGCTCAACCCAGTGCAGGCCCAGGCCCTTGGAAACCGTCCATCGGCTTAGGAATTTCGCCGCCTTCGCGTTATAATCCCCCGCTTTCCCCAATCCATCAGTGGAGTACCCATGTCGCAACGTACGGCCCGCGTTGAGCGCAATACGCTGGAAACCCAGATTACCGTGTCTGTAAACCTGGATGGCACCGGCCAGTGCAAACTGGATACCGGGGTGCCGTTTCTGGAGCACATGATCGATCAGGTGGCCCGTCATGGGCTGATCGACATTGAAATACTGGCCCAAGGGGATCTTCACATTGACGCTCACCACACGGTGGAGGATACCGGCATCACGTTGGGGCAGGCGCTGGCTAAGGCCTGGGGCGACAAAAAAGGCATCCGTCGCTATGGCCACGCCTATGTGCCTTTGGACGAGGCTCTGTCGCGGGTGGTGGTAGACCTGTCCGGCCGCCCCGGTCTGGTGATGGATGTGGACTATACCCGTGCCATGATCGGCGGCTTTGACGTGGACCTGTTCGGTGAATTCTTTCAGGGGCTGGTGAACCACGCCATGATCACCCTGCACATCGATAACCTGAAAGGCAAGAACGCCCACCACCAGGCCGAGACTGTGTTCAAAGCCTTCGGCCGTGCCCTGCGCATGGCGGTGGAGCGGGATGAGCGAATGGCCGGGGTGATGCCGTCCACCAAAGGCACGTTATAGCCACGGTGCCATACGCCCGTCTGTATATTCTGTCGGAAGAAGTAATATGACTAAATCAACCGTTGCTGTGATTGATTACGGAATGGGTAATCTGCACAGTGCCGCCAAAGCGCTGGAACATGTGGCGCCTGCAGCGCAGGTGCTGGTGACGCCGGACGCGGACACCATTCTGTCTGCCGATCGCGTAGTGTTCCCCGGTGTGGGTGCCATTCGCGACTGTGTGGGTGAAATCCGGCGCCTGGGATTGGATGAGGTGGTGCGGGAAGCCGCCAAAAGCAAACCCCTGCTGGGTATTTGCGTGGGCATGCAAAGCATGATGAGCCACAGTGAGGAAAACGGCGGTGTGGATTGCCTGGATCTGTTCCCCGGTGAGGTGAAGTTCTTTGGGGATAACCTGAAGGATGCCAACGGTGAAAAACTGAAAGTGCCCCACATGGGTTGGAACCAGGTGCAGCAGGTCCGTGCCCATCCGTTGTGGCGGGATATCCCCGATAACGCGCGCTTTTACTTTGTGCACAGTTACTATGTGGCGGTGGATGACGCGTCGCTGGTGACCGGCCGTGGTGAATATGGTGTGCCGTTTGTGGCGACCCTGGGGCGCGATAATGTGTTTGCGGCCCAGTTCCACCCGGAGAAGAGCCAGAAATCCGGGTTGCAGTTGTTGCAGAATTTTATGGAGTGGGATGGCGCCGCTTAAGGCTGTTTCTTCGTGGAAATGGTCCTGGCGCCGTCAGCCTGGGAGAAAAAAGGATCTGAAACTCGCCGTGAACCCATCCCTGGGGGCTCCACAGCGACATCCCTGTCGCTGAGGGTTTCAGATCCGTTTTTCTCCCAGGCTTCTGCTGACATAGTCGCGCCACTCAGAAACCCTTTTATGTTGTGATGATACGAGAACCATTATGCTGATTATTCCTGCCATCGACCTCAAAGACGGAAAATGTGTACGCCTGCGTCAGGGCCTGATGGATGACGCCACGGTGTTTTCCGATGATCCGGTTGCCATGGCCGACCAATGGGTGCAACAGGGCGCCCGCCGTTTGCACCTGGTGGACCTGAATGGCGCCTTTGATGGCGAACCGGTCAATGGCGCGGTGGTGCAGGCCATTGCCAAAAAATACCCGGATCTGCCCATCCAGATCGGTGGCGGTATCCGCAGTCTGGAAACCATCCAGACCTATCTGGACTGTGGTGTGGATTACGTGATTATCGGAACCAAAGCGGTGAAAGAACCGGCTTTCGTAAAAGCGGCCTGTGAAAAATTCCCCGGCCACATCATCGTCGGCATCGATGCCAAGAACGGTTTGGTGGCCACCGATGGCTGGGCGGAAGTCTCCGAGATGCTGGCGGTGGACTGCGCCAGGCAGTTTGAAAACGACGGCGTCAGCGCCATCGTCTATACCGACATCAGTCGCGACGGCATGATGCAGGGCGTGAACATCGAGGCCACCGTTGCCCTGGCCGAAGCGATCAGTATCCCGGTGATCGCCTCCGGTGGCGTAACCAACATCGACGACGTAAAACAACTGCTGAAAGTAGAACAGTCCGGTATTGCCGGTGCCATCACCGGCCGCGCCATTTACGAAGGCACCCTGGATTTGAAAGAAGCACAAACACTTTCAGACGCTGCCGAATAACAGCGAGAGAGCAAAACCATGGCCCTAGCCAAACGCATCATCCCCTGCCTGGACGTGGACAACGGTCGCGTCGTTAAAGGCGTACAATTCGTTGATATCCGCGACGCCGGTGATCCGGTGGAAGTGGCGCGCCGTTATGACGAGCAGGGCGCAGACGAAATCACCTTTCTGGATATTACCGCCAGCCACGAGGATCGCGACACCATGGTCCACACCGTGGAGAAAATGGCGAGCCAGGTATTCATTCCCTTAACCGTGGGTGGCGGCATCCGCAAACTGGAAGACATCCGCACCATGCTCAATGCCGGTGCCGATAAAGTTTCCATTAATACCGCCGCCGTTTTCAATCCCGAATTTGTCGGCGAGGCCGCCGCCAGGTTTGGCTCTCAATGCATTGTGGTGGCCATCGATGCCAAACAGGTCAGTGCCCAGGGCGAGCCCAAACGCTGGGAGATCTTCACCCACGGTGGCCGCAAACCCACCGGGCTGGATGCCGTTGAGTGGGCGCGTAAAATGGTGGAGCTGGGCGCCGGCGAGATTCTCTTGACCAGTATGGACCGTGATGGCACCAAGAACGGATTTGACCTGGATGTGACCCGGGCCATCAGCGATGCGGTGCATGTGCCGGTGATTGCTTCCGGCGGTGTGGGCAACCTGCAGCATCTGGCGGATGGTGTCACCATCGGTAAGGCCGATGCGGTGCTGGCGGCCAGCATTTTCCACTTTGGCGAATACAGTATCCAGGAGGCCAAACAGTTTATGGCCGATCAGGGTATTGAAATGCGTTTGGAATAGCGCCCGGGATCATCCATGGCGGAACTGGCAGAACAGCACATCATTGCGCCCTACGACAGCAGTTGGTACCACCAGGGCTGCGCTCTGCGGCGTGAAGTGTTTATGGATGAGCAGGGCGTGTCGCTGGAAGATGAGTTCGACGGCAAGGACCCGGACGCCAGCCATATAGTGACAGTGCAGGATGGTGACGTGGTGGCTGTACTGCGCATTCTCTGGTTGCCGGAGCACGCCAAGATCGGTCGTTTTGCGGTGAAAAAAACGTTACGGCAGCAGGGGATTGGTTCACGCCTGTTCCACACAGCATTGAGTTTCATTGCGCGCAAAGGCCAGCCCAACGTTATGTTGAAAGCACAGCTTGCCAGCATCGGTTTTTACGAACACTTCGGTTTTGAAGCCTACGGTGCAGAATACCTGGACGCGGGTATTCTGCACCGGGCCATGAAAAATTATTGAAAGTGGAAACGGGCGTCCAGCCCCAGCAGGTCCACGTGTTGGTCATCCAGCTTCACGCGCCGGATTGATCCCCCCAGGGTCAGGTTGGGCACCACTTTATAATGAGCGCCAACACCCAGCAGCCAGTCCGTTCCGCCGTCCAGGTCCGGCCGCACATCGGCACCACTCAGATTGATTTCCCCATCCCAGAAAAACAATCCCGCCTCTGCCGACAATTCCAGCTTATCCTGCAATGGCCAGATAAAACGATTGGCCAGCGTCCAGCCTTTGCCGCTGGCCGGGTAGTGGTCATCCAACCCGGCCTGTAGATTGTTGCTGGTGCCGGTGGCGCTGAGATTCACATCCACGTCACCCAGATCCAGGTAGCCAAGCTCCGCGGCAAGCTGTGCCCGGTAGCGGTAACCCAGAGTAAACTGATGGGCAGTGCGGTCCTCATCGTAACGCTGCAAGATTACATCAACATCGTTGGCGGCCATGCCGGAGCGAAAATCCCCGGCAGTTTGACTGCCCCGGGCCTGAAAAAGCGCCAGGGCCACATAACCCCGATCCTGCAAACGCTCCTGCATCTGGGTCCAGTCGGCATGGGCGTTGGGGCTGGCCAGTAAACCCCAGCTCAGTACCCCCCAGCCCAGTGTGGCCGCCAGAGTCAGTGACAGATAGCGGCTGCACTGCCTGCGGCGCCCCCAGGCCAGGGCCGCCAGCATCAGCAGCAGGTTGACCCCGGCGGCGCCACCGGAACCACCGGAGCCTGAGCCGGTGCTGCGAATGTCAGTAAAGGTTTGTTCGATATCGTCATCGTCCAGCACCTGCAGTGCCACACCGCCGGGATCTTCAATACTGGCATTGGCCAGGCCATCGGCATCGTTGGGGCCGCCGTCTTCAATGGTGAGCTGCACACAATAATAGCCGGGCACCAGGCCGGATTCCCAGCTGGCATCCCCAGGGGGAGGGCAGTAGCCCGGATTGCCCGGTGCTGAATGCAACGCATTGTTGGCATCCTCCACGAAGGTGCGCCAGCGCCCATTGAGCAACTTGCGATAGATACCGCCCGCCGGGATGGCGGTGACCTGAGGAATCACGATGCTGACACTTTGCCCAAGGGTCGGCAGATCATGCACTTCAAAGTCGAAGATGCCGCCGCTGAATGCAAAGGCCGAGTCGTCGGCCACGCCCTGGGTTTGCAGGTCACTGCTGTCCACCCGGGCGCCACCGCTGCTGCCCAGCAAGGCGTGCTGGCCCAGCCGGCAGCGTACGCCGGGATCGCATTCCAGCAGATAGGAGTCGGTTTGATCAGATTGCTCCGGCAATACGTTGCTGCTGCTGATGTTGTCCAGGTAATCCAGGATGCCATCGTCATCGCTGTCCGCGGTGCCTTCGCTTTGATCATCCACACCGTCACCGTCGCTGTCGTCCGTACCCAGGGTGGGCAGCGTTGCCACCAACCTGAAGTACAGGGTGGCGGTATCCGTGGCATCGCTATCATCACTCACCAGCACCCGCGCCCGGTACAAACCGGCAGGCAGGGTGGCCGGGTCGAACACCAGCGTGTTGTCATCGGCAACGCCATCCAGCTCCTGCAGTTGGTTGTCACTGCCAGACCAGTCCAGGCTATGGGTATCGCCCGGATTGGGATCAGTGATGGTGGCGCTTAATGTCACCAGGCCATCGTCATTGGTCACCAGTATGGTGTTGCTGCCGTTTTGGGTTAATTGCAACACCACATCCGGCGCCACATTGGTTTCGGCAATGGTGATGCGGTGGCGGTTTTTGGCGCCACTGTTGATGTCATAAATGTCCGGGTTGATGGGGTCATAACCGTTGGCCAGATCCTCGGCGTTACTGGTCATGTCGTCCAAGCGGATCACCAGTACCTCGTTGCCTTCGGCCACCATGTCGTCTGTCAACTGAATGTTGATACTGGCTTCGGTTTCACCGGCCTGAAACACCACCGTGCCATCCACCAGATTATGGTCTGCACTATCGGCGGTGCTGCTGCTGTCGATCAGGTAGGGAACCGTGAGCGGGTATTGGGGGGAGCGTCCGTTGAGGATCACCCGGAACTGCACGCTGGCACCTTCCACGCTGATCTGATCCTTGTTCACCGATACCAGTGGCCGCACATCCACGATCTGGGTGTCGCTGCCCACATTGCCCTTACGATCCTCGGCCTGGTAGGTCACTGTGTTGCGGCCCGGGGCCAACAGCAGGCTGCGGTTGCTCAGATTGACAACCCGGGTGCCGCAGCAACCGGCACCATCGACATTGTCGTACACCAGGCTGTCCAGTGCGGCGTCCTGATCGGTGTCGGTGGTGGTGTTCGGCAGCCCCAGCAGTTGATGCAGTGGAACCGGGGTAAACAGGCCCACGGCGTCGATCACCAGATCAGCGGGGGCGCTGACGATGGGTGCCGTAACATCATAGTAGTCAGCGGCGTCATCCGGATCGGTGTTGTCCAGAGATTCCTGCAGGTTGCTGAGGGTGTCGCCGTCGCGATCTTCGGCGGCATCACTGTCGTCCAGCGGATTGAAACCGTAGGCCACTTCGTACTCGTCGCTCATGCCGTCGTTATCATCGTCGGTGTCGACGCTGTCTTGCGTGCCATCGGTGTCGTTGTCGCCCAACACCGTGATGTCAAAGGCCACCAGGTCCGCTGTCAGGCTGCCGTCCGATACCGTCAACAGGATATTGGAATAAACACCGGCATCGCCCACCACCGGCGTGCCGCTGATTTCACCAGTGCCGGTGTTCAGGCTGATCCAGGCGGGCAGGTTGTTGCCGCTGACGGTGAAACTGCTGTTGTCCACATCAGTGATGGCTGGAGTGAAGCTGTAGGCCTGGCCTTCCAGCAACGTGGTGGTGGGGCTGCCGCTGATTTGCGGAGCATCGTTGACGGCCTGCACGCTGATGCTCACGGTGGCGCTGTTGGAGGTACCACCCAGATCATCCTGCACAGTGTAGGTAAAGCTGTCAGTGCCGTTGCTGTCAGCGGCCGGAGTATAGGTGAGTGTGCCGTCGCCGTTGTCGTTGACATTGCCGGAGGCCGGGGCGCTGACGATCTGGAGTGTGGTGGCGTCCAGGGTGCCATCCAGGTCTGAGTCATTGGTCAGCACGTCGATCACCACCGCGGTATCTTCATCGGTGGTGGCGCTGTCGTTGTTGGCCAGGGGCTCGTCATTCACCGCTTGCACAGTGATGGAAACCGTGGCGGTGTTGGACCATTCACCCAGGTTATCCTGCACCCGATAGGTGAGGCTGTCGCTGCCGTTGAAGTCGGCCCCCGGGGTGTAGGTGATAACACCGTTGCTGACCGACGCCGTACCGTTACCGGGTGTGCTGACTAGTTCCAGTGAGCCGGCGCTCAGGGTGCCATCCACATCGCTGTCGTTGCCCAGGGCATTGATGTTGTAAGCGGTGTCTTCCTGCAGGGAAACGGTATCGTCGGCTGCCACTGGCGCATCGTTAACGCTGTTGATGGTGAGGGAGACGGTGGCCAGGTTGGATGTGGCACCGGCATCGTCCTGCACCACGTAGGTGAAGCTGTCGCTGCCGTTAAAGTCGGCGTCCGGGGTGTAGGTGGCTGCGCCGGTGCTGCTGTTGACGGCCACCGTACCATTGGCCGGTTGGCCCATGATGGTGACAGTGGTGGCATCCACCGTGCCGTCCACATCGCTGTCGTTGTTCACCAGGTCCACGCTAACGGCGTTATCTTCGTCGCTGTTGGCGCTGTCGTTGGCCGCCACCGGTGCATCGTTGACGCCGGTGACGTTGATCATCACGGTGGCGGTGTTGGAGGTGGCACCGTTCTGGTCGTCGATGGTGTAGGTGAAGGAATCACTGCCGTTGTAGTTGGTATCCGGCGTGTACACAACCACCCCGGCATTGACACTGGCACTGCCGTTGGCAGGCTGGGTCAGCAGGCTGATGGTGCTGTTGTCGGCGCTGTCACCGTTGTCCACGTCGGTGTCGTTGGCGGCAACATCGATGTTGATGGGGGTGTCTTCATCGGTGGTGACCACGTCGGCTACCGCCACCGGGTTGTCGTTGACGGCATTGATGGTGATGGACACGGTGGTGGCTGCAGACGTGCCGTTGTACAGATCGTCCACCGTATAGGTGAAGCTGTCATTGCCTTCGTAATCGGCGGTGGGGGTGTAGGTGACAACCCCGGTACCGGTGTTGACACTGGTGCTGCCGTTAGCGGGTGCGCCCACTACTGTGACGCTGGCCGGGTTCAGGCTGCCGTCGCTGTCGGAATCGTTGGCCAGTACATCGATGGCGACCGCATTGTCTTCGTTGGTGGTGGCACTGTCGGCCACTCCCGTGGGTGCATTGTTCACCACGGTGAAGTTCAGGCTGCTGTTGTCGTTGATGCCACTGTAGGGGTTGCCGGCAGTGTCGGTCAGTGCACCACTGCCAATCTGCACATAGTAGCTCTGGGTGGGGGTGAAATTCACAGCGGGATTGATGGTGACGGTATCTCCACTGATGCTGGCCGCCGCCACACTGATGCTCTCCAGCAGGCTGTCGTCGCCGCTGTTGTAAAGATTGATGCTGCCGCTGCCGGCGATTACGTTTTCGCTCAGTTGCAGAACCAGATCGGCGTCGTACTGAACATTGCCGGCTTCATCCGCTGGGGTGGAGCTGTTCAAGGCAGGCGCAGTGGCATCCAGGCTGCTGCTGTCACCCACTGCTGCTGAAATATTGCCGGCCGCATCGGTCACCAATACGTTTAATGTCAGGGTGCCGTCCCCCAGGCCGCCGAGGTTGATGCCCGATACGTTCTGGGTGGCAGAGCTGAGCGTGCCGCTGCCGGTGACGTTGCTGCCGCCACCGCTACTGCTGATGCTGTAGTTGTAGCTGGCACCGACTTCTGCACCGGCGAAACTGAAGTTTCCGGCGCTGGCTTCACTGGCATTGAACAGGCTGTCACCGAAGGCAACGCTGTGGCCGCTGGGTGCCTGGTTGTCCACACTGGCGTTGCTGGTGTCGGCGGTGGTGGTGGTGTTGCCCGCGTTGTCGGTTGCGGTGAAGGACACGTTCAGGTTGCTGGCCTGCAATGATCCGGGTGTGATGGCATAGGTGGCAGTCCAGGTGTCGCTGCTGTTGCTGGCGGCCACAGCGGAACCGCCACCGAACTGACTGAAATCCACGGTGACCGTGCTGATGGTGTCGCTGTTGTTGTTGCCGCCTGCTGTGTCGTTCCAGGTGGCGGTGACGGTGTCGCCCACGATGAAGGCGCCGCCGCTGCCATTGCCGCCACTGATGCTGATGTTGCCATCGGTGACGCTGGGGGCGATGTTGTCCACGCTGGCGTTGCTGGTATCCGCCGTGGTGGTGCTGCCGCCGCTGTTGGTGGCGGTCACCGATACGTTCAGGTTGGTGCTGTCGATGGCGCCACTGGTAATGGTGTATGTGGCGGTCCAGGTGTCACTGCTGTTGCTGGCGGCCACCGCCGCACCACCGCCAAAGGCGCTGAAGTCTGCACTGACGCTGCTGACGCCGCTGTTGTTGTCGCCGCTGCCGGTGTTGTTCCAGGTGACGGTAACCGTATCGCCGATCTTGAATGTGCCGCCGCTGCCGCTGGCGCCACTGATGCTGATGTAGGCGTCGGTAACGGTCGGCAGGCCATTGGCGGTGATGGTGCTGCTGTTGGCCGCTGCCAACCCGCCGGAGGTGGCGTTTAATGCGATGCTATCGCTGATGCCACCCACCGTATAGGTGAGATTCAGGTTGCTGAAGGTGGCTGTACCGGAGCCGGGGGTCAGGGTTACGGTGGTGCCGCTGCCATCGCTGTCCCCGGTGCCGGTGAGACTGTTGACCACGCCGTCCAGCGTACTGTCGTTGGGATCTGTCACCGATAACACAATATCGGTGCTGTAACCGGTGTCCACGGTGCCGTTGCCATCCACTGCCTGTACCACGGGTACGGTAGAAAACGCGGTCGCCTGGGCGCTGTTGATGGTGGTGGGCGCAGGTTCGGTGGCGAACACCAGTGTGGTGGCCACTACATCCGCCGTGACTGCGTTGGCGTCGGTGGTGGACAAATTGCTGCCGGTACCGTCCTCGTCGTTGGCGGTGAGGGTGAAGCTTTGCTGGTCGGCGGTGGCGGTGTAGGTGACATCGGTAAAGGTTGCCACACCACTTACCGCGCTTACGTCCACATCGCCACCGAGGCTGCCGGCACTGGCTTGGCTCAGGGTGACGGTTTCAGTGAAATCCACGTCCGTATTGCCAAAGGCATCACGGGCTGTGACCACGGGTTGTGTGGACAGGGCCGAGCCGGAAACTGATCCGGATGGTTGGGTGGTGAATGCAAGGGCCGTTGCCACTACATCCAGCGTGGTACCGGTGCCGTTGGTGATGGCGCTGGTGGTGCCCATGCTGGTGCTGCCGGCGGCCAGGGTCAGGTCAGTATCGCCATCCACACTCAGTATGATGGTGTGATCTTCGGTGATGTTGCTGTTGGTGTTGTAATACGCGTTCACGGTATAGGTTTCGCTTTCGCCTTCGGCGATGGAAACGTTCAACCCGGAAAAGGTAATGGTGTCCGCAACACTGCTGTAGGAACCGGTTACGTTGCTGGCGTCCGGTCCGCTCAGGCGCCAGATAATATTGCCTCTCTCGGTATCCGTACTGGTGCCGGATACATTGAGCACAATTTGCGTGACGTCCAGGCTGGCATTGTCGCCACCACCGCCATCACTCAAAGTGAAGTCGAATACATCCACTGCCTCGAGATCGCTGTCTGCTGTCGTATCCAGGCCCACCGGTTCGGTTACGGCTGACGACGCAATCAGGTTGGCGTCGCTGTCCAGAGCCGAGGCTGCCGTTACGTAGCCGCTCACGGTAGAGGTGTGATAGTGGATCTCCCACGCGCTGCTGTCTTCCGACACCACCATGGCGCGGTCTGCCACTGAACTGATGGCAAACCGGTCGTTCATGTAGCCATTCAGTTCGAAGTCAAAACCATCAGTCCAGGTGGAGCCGTCATAGGATGTGAGAAAATAAGTGGTGCCACTGCTGCTGGCGAAGTAAAAAGTAGAGCCAACCTGCTGTATGTCCCGGGTGTTGACCACACTGTGGGCGCTGCTGGTGATCTCAGTGGATACCCAGCTGCCCGAGGCATTGGTGACGTAATAGGACAGGCCATCGGTCTGATTACTGTAGGCGTAGTGAATTTTGTCGCTGCTGTCGATGATTACGTTGCCGAAGCGATAAATCTTGGCATCGTTGACCCCGTCCAGGATTTTGGTTTTGGTGGCGAAACTGTCCGACGAGGATGCCCGGTAATAGTTGTCCTGGGCGTTGTTCTGATTGTCTTCGCGGCGATAGAACACGGTGGCGGTGCCACTGCTGTCGGCCACAACGTAAGTGTCGTGTACTTCATCGGTACCACTGCCGGCGATGACCACGTTGCTCATGACCCAGGAGCCGGACACGTTGGTGGCGTAGTTCACCTGATAGCCGCTGCCGTTATAGTACTTGAATGAGGTAAACGCCTTGTCGTTGGCATCCAGGAACAGGTCCACTTCATCAACGGAGTTTCCGGTTTCGGCGATATTGGTAAAGGTCCAGGTGGAGCCGTTGTAATAGCCGTAAAACGGATCGTAGGTCACTGCCATGTTGGTTTCACCGGCGCTGAACACCACATGGATATTGCCGCTGCTGTCCAGCTCGTAATCCACCCGGTTTTGATTGCCCCATCCGGTGTAGGCTCGGCCACTGATATCCGCTGCGCTGAAGGAGGCGTAGTCGCTGAAACCGGAACCATTCCACAATAAAAACTTGATGGTGCCGTTGGCAGAGTGGGCAACGTAGAAGTTACCGCTGCCGTCCACTTTTACTTTCGGGAACTTCCAGGTGCCCACATTGGAAATCAGGCCGGTTTCATAGGCCGGGTTGACCTGAGCCGGTGACGAGGACACTTCCATGCTGGTGTCTTGGCCTGCGATGTAAACCATATAGGAGGCGCCGGCGGTCAATCCGGTGAACGACAGGGTGCCGCTGGTGACATTGGCCACGGTTTTGGTCTGGATGGCGGCGGTGCCGTTGCCGTCGGTGCCGGCCAACACCTGGGCACTGCTGGGCGTTGGTTTGGAGCTGTCCACCAGCACCGCATACACCGTGCTGGTTTCGCTCATGGTGAAATTGACGTCGAAACTGGTGCTGGTTTTATTTGCGACGGTGGTGCTCATGACCACGGGCGAGGTGACACCCTCATGCCAGGTACCACCGTAGTTATTGACGCAGCGGGCAGAGGTGGTGCTGGTATAGGTGTTGGTGTAGTAGGTGCCGCCCCAACTGCTGTGGCAGTGGGCAAACGGGCTGTCAGTGGCAAATTGTTTGCGGCCGATGAGTTCCCCTGACAGGGACGCGGATTGGTCAGTGCTGGCGTCCAGCAGGCCATGTTGCTGCAGGAATGTCAGTGCCTTCGAATCAACCCGGTGTTGTGCTTTCTGTGGTGACTTGCCATGACCGCCAAAGCGGGAAAATGCACTCCGTGATGCAGCACTGTTTCGTGCCGGCGTGGCTTGCTGCTTATCTGCAACATGCACCACCGCGTTGTGTCGTGAGCGGCGGCTGGAGCTGACGTTACGGGAAGCGGTATTCGCGGATGCGGATACTGCCAACAACGGCATCGCCAGGCAAATGGCTTTGGACAGAGAATAACGCTTGAAAGACGGTAACTTGTGCATAGGGCCCTACTACTTAGAATGCAAATTAGTTTTGCAAGCCTGGGTGACTGAAATGGTTGCGCATGCGGGGGTGCGAAGGTTCGATGAACTCGGGAAAATGACAATCAGGCAATACCGCTACATCGTAGATCTGGTCTACATTGCCGGTGAATCGGATGTGTCCCACTTCCTGCTGAGTGTCCAGGTTGAAGATCCACAGACCGGAGAACGTTTCCTGGTGGCGCCGGGCCAGCGGTGCCGGCCGCGTGACATCGGATTGCCGTACTTTGGACAGGCCAACAATCAGCAACGGGCCGCAAAAGGTCATGCCGCGGGTGAAGCCCGCAACTTCCAGCAAGGTTTCCAGTTTGCCGGTGGCGGGGTCGAGGCGGCATACCTGACCCTGGCCGGAATTGCAGAAATACAGCCGATCGTTGTACCAGCGTGGTGAATGGGGCATCACCAGTCCACGCAGCAGAATTTCATTGTGCTCCACGTCCATTACGGTGCCGTCAAACGCGGCCCCTTTACGCCAGTGGGCTTTTTCATTGGCGGTGGAAAACGTTGTCACGTAGGCGGGTTTGCCGTCGCGCAGGGTCATACCGTTCAGGTGGCAACGGTCTTCGGCCACCAGTTCACTGATAAAGTGGGGTTTCCAGCGCGGCACAAAGCTGTAATCCGGTTCCAGTGTGCAGAGGCAGGAAAAACTGGAGTTCACCACCCACAGGCCTTCATCGCCCCAATCAATGTCGTGGATATTGATCATACCGGTATAGTGCGCCGAGCGGCTGATGTAGCAGCCGTCAATGCGCTGATCCAGCGGTGCCAGCAACGCTTCCTGCTGGCGTTGCCAGGCCTCCCGTTCTTGCTGCTGTTCTGCAGTCAGGCCGGTTGTGGTAGCTGATTCTGTTTCGGGTTCCGCCGGGCTGTGGAGTCGGGGCGCGGTAATGTCCTCCTCGATGGCGGCCAGAGGACGTTTTATCTGAGGCAGCAGGCCGTCTTCCCGCTGAAAATGCAGCACCTGGGTAAAGATGCCCAAGGTGAGCCCTTCGTCGGTGGCCACCAGGCCCATGGGGCGGGGAAAGCTCTTGAAGTTCACATCCAGTTGTTGGCCATCACTGCGTACCACCATCAGCCGACCGGCCTGGTACGAGGTGAAGGCCAGACTGATGTTCAGTTGTTGCAGCACCTGCGGCAGATTGCTGCTGTACTGGCAGGAAAAATCCATTTCCTGTGTTACCGGGTCAGTCATGGGAAGCCCCCTGTTGCAGTGCGCTCAGCAGGGCTGTCAGATCCTGCCGGGGATCGCGGGCCAACAGCAGTGCCAGAGCAGCGGTTACCTGGCTGCTGGCCAGAGAGGTGCCGCCGATTGGCGCGAAGCCGCCATCCACCGCCGTACTGCGCATGGGTTCTGCCGTCAGAACCAGATCAACGCTGGGCCCGAAATTACTGTGGGGTGAATTCATTCCCACCACGATGGCGGCGTCAATGGCTGCTTCGCTGCTGGTGGCGGTGATGCGCTGCCCCTGGTTGCCTGCGGCAAACACCACGGCGGTGCCGCGTCCGTCGCGGCCATACTGCGCCAGCGCAGAAACCGCGTCCGCCACGGGCTGCAGCAGGCCATGGCTGTGCCAGCTGCAATTGATGATGTCGGCGCCGGCCAGTTGCGCCAGATGAAACGCCAACAGGGTATTGGAGGTCCAGGTGTCCGGTTGGCGAATGGCAATCAATTCCGCATCAGGAACCAGACCCGGTTGATCCAGACCTTCTGTGGCGGCAAACAGTACTCCGGCAACCCGGGTGCCGTGGGTGTCGGCGGCGAGCTGGGGGCTGGCGTCCAGTTGGCGTTGCCCGATGTCGTAGGCAAAGGCCACCTTGGTTTGCCGCAAGGCCGGGTGGGTGAGGTCGATGCCATCATCAATGATGGCAATGCGTATCCCCTGGCCCCGGTTGTGCTGCTGCAGCACAGGCCAGTTCAGTCGCAGCGCCGGCAGTGCAGTGTTGCGGCCACCGGTCACCCCATGACTGGCGTGGGCCGGTGTGCGTTGTTGCAGCAGGTCCGGTTGAGCCCAGGCCACCTCGGGCCGGGCTTCAAGTGCATTGAGGACCGTTTGCAGGTTGTCCGGGCGGGCATCAATCTCAAGCAGGTACAAATGGGTTTGGCCCAATTGAAACAGCGGTTGTACGCGGTTGATGGCCGGGTGTGCGCGTTCCAGCGGTGGACTATTGTCCGCATGGGTTCGGACAATGATGCGTGGGGCAACCTGAAAGCGCCGGCCATCGGCAGTCTGCCAGTACGGCATGCCTTCATCGGTGTATATCACCACGGTATTGGTGAAATTGGAAAACCTGAGATCGGCGGCAATCGCGGGATGAACCAGCAGTATTAGCATCCAGGCAGCAAGCCAAGGGGTTTTCATTAAGTTCCGAAACTCCATGGAAACAATGAGTCACGGGGCAGCCACAAGCGTGCCCACGGGTGACGTTGTCTGTGAAACGATTTAACAGCTAAGCAGTGGATATGGGGGTTGGCAAGCCACCGGCCGATGCCGGTGGCAAATGTTCTAAGGGCTAATGAAAGGATAGCGTGACGCTATAGTCACCGCTGTGTGCCGGCATGAATATGGCGCTACCCGGCAGGGCGCTCGCCAAGCAGTTGCAACGTGGTGTCCGCGAAATAAAAGCGCTGCAGGTGGCGGCGTATGAGGGGTTCGGCGATGTCGTGCTGCAACAGCAGTTGTGCCAGATCCGGGGCGTAATTCAGGATTTCCGATACCACCATGTCCTGGGTGACACCCAGATCCTGCAACATATAGTCGACGGTTTCGTCGCCGTATTTGGTAAAGACAAACTTGACTCCGGCATCGATGCAGGATTTCAGGTAGTCCGTATGGCGGAACTGCAGCCAGAACTCGTAACCCAGTACCATCAGTTCCTGCAAATCCATCTCAGTAAAGTAGCGTTGGAAGCCAGACACTTTCCAGGTTTTGATGTCGTCCCACAGGTCCAGCACACTGTTTAGAGCGGTATCCCGATAGAGGTCATTATCCAGAATGTCATCCACCAGGCGAATGGATTGATCCACGCTGGCGCGGGAGAGTTGTTTGCCCATGCTGTGCATGTTTTCCGCCAGCCCCGGTGCCTGATCGTTAAGCCAGGCCCGCAACCGTTGTACCCCGCTGGCAACCGGCGCGAGTTTCACCAGTTGATTCTGTTCCAGGGCATAGCCTTTGGCCACGGTAAACACCACATCGGCCAGGAATTCGCGGAAGGGGGCACTGCCGCGGATATTGTTCACCGCTTCATCCAGCAGGCTGCCCCGCTCAAAAATCTTTTCCAGAAAATCATTGACGATGTCGTCGGGCAGAACTTCCTGCACCGAGGTCAACTCGTTGTTGGGATGTTCGTAAATAATGTTGGCAATTTCACCGAATAATTCCGGAATGCCCCCTTCTATTTCCATCTCCACGGCATAACGCCGGGCGGTGGCCTTGACCTTGTCTTCCGATATGGCCTCGCGCAACGTCAATGCGCCTATTTTTTCATAGAGGTAGGGCAGTTCCTGCTCCAGCAGGGATTGCAGTTTATCGGTGGTCAGCTCCTGTAACCAGAACTGCACCTGGGCATCCAATAAAGATTGAGCCAATTGTTGTGCGTGTTCACTCATGGTTACACCGTACTCGAGAAGTTTGTTGCATGGTACATCAGTACCGCGGCGAGTTCGAGAAGGTTCCGTGAAGGGTCAGTCGGAGAAATTCAGGCGCTGGCTTTCCGGTGCCGGCATGGCCACGATCAGCTCCATGATTTCCTGCAGATCGATCGGTTGATCCACGGGCTGGCCGTGAAACATGACCAGTTCAGAGGCGTCTACCAGCTGCACACCCAGTTCACCAAGGCGCGGCAGCGCCTTTTCAAGATAGGCCAGGGTGGCCGGATAGGGATGGCCGATGGCGATGGCGTGCCCCCGTTTGTGGGCGATGCGCACCAGTGAGCGGAACATGCGGTCGATGTCCGCTTCGCTTTGCACATTGTCGAGAAAAACGTCCCGTTTCAGGGACGGTATGTGATAGTGCTGCGCTGATCGATTGGCTACCGAATGGGGGTTGGTCATGCTGTCGATAAAGTACAGGGGGCGTGTCTGCACCTCTTGCATCAACCAGTGCATGATCTGCACATTGGTGGTGACATGGCTGCCCATGTGGTTGTTCAGGCCCGCAATGTGGGGTACGGAATCCAGCGCGCTTTTGACCCGCTGTTTGACTTCGTGTTCATCCAGTTCACTGGTGAGCCCGCCCTCGTCCAGACGCCGATTCGGGTCGCTGCTTTCCATGGGCAGGTGCAGGATCACTTCACGATTGCGATCATGGGCGGCCTGGGCCAGGGTTTGGCTGTAGGGGGTGAAGGGAATGATGGCGTAAGTCAGGTTACCCGGTAGCTGCAGTGCCTGCTCCCCGGCATGGCGATTGTAGCCCAGGTCATCCAGAATGATGGCGATTTTAGGCAGCTCCTCAGTGGGCTCGGGCAGGATTTGCGATGGCGCGGCACTGCCGGGTGCGGAACACAGCAGGAGCAGTAGCGTTGAAATTGCGGCGGTGATTCGGAGCATTCTATCTCGGGACAACGGCTTCAGAGCAACGGGGAATTGTATAGTGAAAGTGTAGTGTATTTGGGGGTTGGTTTGCCCAATCAGTGCCGGTAGGGTGGTTTTTTTGTGAGCCAGTTCTCCTGTTCAGGTGCCCGGAAAGACAAGCAACTTGCTCAGAGCCGCTCCAGTCTCAGTTCGTGAAATGACAATACTTTGCCGCCTTGTTGATGGGCAAAGGATTGTGCGGATTCTTCAGTGGCAAAGGAGGCCAGTGTCGGGCCCATGGCACCCCGTTGCTGTGAGCCCACGACGAACCAGGCTTTATAGGCATTGATCAGGTGGCGATCATCCGGGTGATGCCAGTCGCTACGGGCCATGTCGTGTACAAATAGCGCCTGAGTGTTGGGGGTGTTTTCCGGTTGCAGGTACCAGCTGATCAGGTCGCGGGTGGAGCAGAATTTCACTACCTGAGGGGAACGGCCCACGAATGCCTGTCCTTTGGGGCCGGGGAAGCTGAGGATGGCCATGCCACACAGGTGACATTCATCGGCTTGGGTAAATGCCTGCGGGATCATGGCAGTGACGGATTCATCCTCCTGGCAGGCGCCCAGAAGCATGCACAGCCCAAGTCCGAATAGGTATTTTGCCAGCCGTTGCATAGTGGGTCCTCCGGTTACAGTGGTCGTTTCAGGAACAACCCATAGGCGATACCCATGGGCAGCAGTAGCCATGCTATCAGCGCGCTGTAGAGCACCCCATGGCCAAAGGAGAGGTCCTGGGCCATGGCGAGCACGCCTTGCCCGCTACCCTCAAACCCCACCAGGTTGATCAGCCGAAACACGTCTGTGGGGTTCAGCAACAGTAAAAACGGGAACACCTCCGGGTGGAAGCGGCCTTCCGTGGCGACCAAGGTGCCCAGTAGCGCCAGGTCAAAGATCAACACAAAGGTGAACCAGAACAATAGGGCGCCCCCGGCGGCCTTTGATTTTTCCGATACCCAGGCGCTGATGACATAAGCGAACGCCAGAAACACAAGGCCCAACAGGGTGGCGGAAAGCACAAAACCGCCAAAGGCCCGGATCACCTCCACAGCATTGATGCCATCGGCGAAGATCATGATGGTAATGGCGCTGGCTCCGAAGCCCAGCAGGGTGGAGAGGCCCATCATGGCGCCGTGCCCCAGTAACTTGCCCAACAACAACTGGCCTTTGCTCAGCGGGTAGGTAAGCAACAATAGCAGGGTGCCGTCTTCGTCTTCCCCGACAATGGCATCGTAGGCCAGAAACAGCGCAATCAGGGGAATCAGGAAGACGGCCAGTGATGCCAGGCTGACGATGGTGTTGGGCAGTGACGTAAAGCCGATCACCCCGGCTCCGGCGGCACCAAACCAGCTGATGCCCACGGACAACAGGGCAAAAATCAGGGTAATGGCCAGAATCCAGCGATTGCGAAAGCCATCTTTCAACTCTTTGTGGGCAATGTGGAATATGGGGTTCATGGGCTTACCTCGGTGGCGAGTTCCACAAAATGGCGGTACAGACTTTCCAGGGAGGGCTCCTGAATGTCGATATCATCCAATTCCTGTTGTCGCGCCAGGCGGCGCAGGATCTGCATTTTGTTGCCAGGCGCGGACTGCCACTCCAGAGTGTGGCCGTTGATGGGACGCATCCCTGCGCTGCTCACATCCAAATCCTCCAGCTGTTGTTGCAGGGCAGGGCGGGCCAGAGCGCTGCTGACCCGAATGGTCATGGGCAGATTGGCTTGTGCGCGCAGTTCTGTCAGGGTACCCAAAGCTCGCAGCCGGCCCTGCCCCAGAATCGCAGCACGATTGATGTGTTTTTCCACCCCGGGTAAAACGTGGGAGCAAAGAATTACGCCACAGCCCTGATCCCGTAGTTCGTCTACCATGCCATAGAATTCCTGGGTGGCGATGGGGTCCAGGCCCACGGTGGGCTCATCCAGTAATAACAGCCTGGGTTGGCTAAGCAGCGCCTGGGCCAGCCCCAGCCGTTGCCGCATGCCCTTGGAGTAGGTTTTGATCTTGCGATTGACTGCGTGGGCCAAACCGATTCGCTCCAGCAGGTTGTCTGCCTGTGCGGTGTCGATTTTTTTCAGGCGGGCAAAGTAGTGCAGCACTTCGCGTCCGGTTAATTGCGGATAAAACGATACGCTTTCCGGCAGAAACCCGATTTGATGCCGTTGTTCACTGAATTGCCGTCGCCATGGGCTTTGACCCAGCACCTCCACCAAGCCCTGGCTGGGTTTTTCCAGCCCCAGAATCAGTTTCATGGTCGTGGTTTTGCCGGCGCCGTTATGGCCGAACAGTCCCAGCACTTCTCCGGGATTCAGTGTCAGGGATAAATCCCGCAAGGCATGCACATTGGTAAAGTGTTTGTGTACCTGATCCAATCTGATTAGGGTCATGGCGTTACTCCTTGCGCCTGCGCAATGGGAGCCATTAGAGGATAGCTGTCCTGCACGCCCGGCGGGCGTAACACGGGAAATGCCTGTTGAATCCAGCGCAGGGTTGCTACCGCCGGGCTGTTGATCAGCAGTCGTGCCAGGGGATAGGTCCACAGCAGTTTGTCCATGGCATCATTGGGTTCATAGGCTGTGTCGCCCACTCCGTTTTGATTGCGATCCCAGCCAAGGTAATCACTCCAGTAATTTCCCCGTTCGGCATAGGACCATTCCTGGGTACGGTTCGACACGTATTTGACTTGCTGCCGATTGTGAATAAACGCGTTGCCGCTGATGCGATTGTCCTCTGATCCGGCGGTAAGATGGATGCCCAGATCCGAGCTTTGAAAATAATTGTTTTCGATGATATTAAACACGGAGTTATAGATAAACAGGGCTTTGCCTTCGGCACCGGTGATGGTGGCTGCGCCGGTTGGATTGCTGCCGGTCTGGACGTTGCTGATGCGGTTGTGATGCAGATGCGAATCGGTAATGAAGTTCATTAAAATGCCGTAGTTCTCATCCTGATCGGATTGATTGCCAAACACCTGTAAATGCTTGGATTGCATCAGGGCGTAACCGGTGCGGGTGTGATGGGTGCGGTTGTGGGACACCTCGTTATGATGGGAATACATATAATGCACGCCATAACGCAAATGATGCAGATGATTGTTGTGGAGGCGGTTGCCGTTGCTGGTATCAATGTAGATGCCATCCCGGGTGTGCCAGACTTCGTTGTGGGCGACGTTGGCCCCCTGGGCTGCATACAGATGGATGCCATTGCCCCGATCCTGGGAGCGAATGTCAAGATTGCCTTCAATACGGTTGTGGGTAATCAGGGCATCCCGGCTGGCATCAATCCAGATGCCGAAGGTGTCGCCTTTGAGTTGGTTGTGAGTAAGCTGTACGGAGGCCGCCTGTTGCTCCACAAAAATACCGGCATTCATCGCGGTCAGATCCCCGCCCCAGTTGATGATGGTGCAGCCCCGGACGGTAACGTCGGCGGCGGTAATACGCAGGGCATCCCCTTGGTTGTCGGCATCCAGCACCGCACCTGTTTTACAGTTGAGTGTCGTGCTGTACGTTATAAGAACGTTACCCCGGTAGGTACCGGGGTTCAATTCTATGGTTGTTTGTTTGTCTTGCAGTGCCTGTTGCAGGCTTGCACTGTCCGTTACCGGAACCGCCCGCAGGGTGGCCGGCTGAAGGAATACAGCAATAACGAACAGTGCAAAGCGCAACACAATCAGGCCTCGACCATCATACGGCCACGCATTTCCATATGCAGTGCATGGCAGAACCAGTGACAGTAGTACCAATACAGGCCAGGCTTACCGGCAGTGAACGTAATGGAGCTGGTCTGTTGTGGCCCGATTTCCATACTCACACCATGTTGGCACAGGGCAAAACCGTGGGTAACGTCTTCAATACGGTCCATGTTGGTGATGATCACCGTCACTTCATCACCGGTTTTAACTTTGAATTCCGTAAGCCCGAAGTTGGGTGCCATGGAGGTCATGTAAATACGGACCTTTTTTCCATCCCGTATCACCTTGTTGTCCCGCTCCAGGGCGATGCCGTCACGCTTGGCGATGGCCGCTGTTTCTGCAAAGAACGGGTCATCCCGTTTCCAGATTTTAAGCGGTTTCATTTTGCTGCGATGAACGATCATGCAGTCATGGGGCTCGGCAAAGGTGGGGCCGTCATGGACCAGTTTCATTTCGTCACCGGAAATATCGATCAGCTGATCGTTTTCCGCATGCAGAGGGCCAACCGGCAGGAAACGATCCTTGGAGAATTTGCATAACGACACCAGATACTTGCCATCGGCATCGCGGGTTTCGCCCATGGTGGTGTGGTTATGCCCGGGTTGATAATGCACATCCAGTTTCTGTTTGATGTAATTTACTTTCTCACCGTTGTAAGCCTTGATGGCGTCCGCCACGTTCCATTTGCAGATCTGACTGTCGATAAACAGAGTCGTATAGGCATAGCCGCGACCGTCGAAAGCGGTATGCAATGGCCCCAGCCCCAGTTCGGGTTCTGCCACCACGGTGTCCCGTTCTTTGATCTTGCCTGCGAACAGGTCCGGTAATTTATCGATTGCTATTACTGTTACCGTGGGAGACAGTTTGCCGTTGGCGACAAAGTATTTGCCATCCGGCGAGGTGTTGAGACCGTGTGGCGATTTGGGTACAGGAATGTAGCGGGTGAAGGGGCTCCCGGCCTTGGCGCGACCATCCAGCACCGGTACTTTGGAATCGCCAATGGTGGTGTACTTGCCGGCTTTAACGGCTTTCTCGATGGCGTGAATGTCGAACACCACGGCCCAGTCACGTTCGTTGCGCATGGTTTCAGGCAGAGTGGTGCCTTCTTCCGAATTATAACAGGTGGCAGCGGTAAAGCGGCCGCTGTAGTCGGCGTCGGTGTTGTCCAGATTGCCATCCACGATAACCTGGAAAGCCATCTCCATGCTGTCTGCATCCACTGCGTTGTACATGGTGAAATACTTGCCGGGGTCGTTCAGGTCACGGCCATCATTGGGTTGGGGAATGCGAAACTCGCCATTGCAGAACACGTATTTGGTGCGCGGTACTTTCTGCACCCGTAAACCATGAATGGCTTGCACGTTGGGAATGGTCAGGATCTTGTCGCACTTCATAATATCGCAGCGAATACGTGCAACACGGGTATTTAGCTTATCGTTAATGAATACGTACTTGCCGTCGTAGTGGCCATCGGTCATGGACATGTGTGGGTGATGCGCGTCACCGCACAGAACATCTTTGGAATCGCCTTTCACGCGCTTGCTTTCGTCGGTCAAGCCCCAGCCGGTGGCAGAATCGATGTTGAAGACAGGAATGCGCATCAGTTCCCGCATGGAAGGCAGGCCAAGAATGCGGACCTCACCGGAATGGCCGCCACTCCAGAAGCCGTAGTACTCGTCCAGTTCTCCCGGATGAACGGTGGCATTGGCCATGGCGTCCTTGGCTGCCTTGGCAAAGGCCTCCCGGCTCATGATGGCGCTGCCGAATCCTGTGATACCGGCCACTCCTGCCAGCGTGCCAGCGCCCAGGAAACCCCGGCGACTGACGGTGTGTTGTTCGTCGTTATGTTGGTCGTCCATAGTATATCTCCAATATCAGGTGTTTACGGTTTCTATCAGGTGTTCGGGTTTGGGTTTTGATTTGCGTTGCTTGGCTTTATTGATCAACGGTGGACATTTGTTTGGATTGTGATAAGTCATCTGGCAGTCCAGACAGTGATGGCACTCGTTGGCGTTGATGGTGCCATCGGGATGGATTGCCTGAATTTCACATTCCACAGCACATAGCTGACAGGGGCTGCCGCATTCCTTACGCCGTTTCAGCCAGTCGAACAGACGTAGTTTGGTGGGGATGGCCAGGGCTGCACCCAAGGGGCAGATGTATCGGCAATAAACTTTTCGGGTGAACAAGGACACAAACAGAAGTAGCAGTGCCCAGGTGGCGAACCACCACTCCCGTTGAAAAACCAGGAAGAAT
The DNA here is from genome assembly GCF_003671475.1 of Ketobacter sp. GenoA1. Taxonomy (NCBI): domain Bacteria; kingdom Pseudomonadati; phylum Pseudomonadota; class Gammaproteobacteria; order Pseudomonadales; family Ketobacteraceae; genus Ketobacter; species Ketobacter sp. GenoA1. The sequence goes on from NZ_RCHM01000032.1 coordinate 29,698, forward strand.
GTCGTTTTGAACGGCTCCACTTCCGCGTAACGCTCTGCGGTTGCCATGGACTCCAAAGAAATTCCGAATAACGCCAGCAGGATGATGTACTTTACGGCCCAAAGGCGCTCGTGTACCGCGAAGGGAGGTTCAAACTGTTTGATTTTCAGTTTGCGTGCTAGTTCATTGATCAGCTCCTGCAGTGCGCCAAAGGGGCATAGCCAGCCACAGAAAATACCGCGCCCCCACAACACAATGGTGGCCGCAGTGAAGCCCCAAAGGATAAAGATCAATGGGTCCATTAAAAACAGCTCCCAACGGAATTCGCCCATTAACGCGTGGGTAAAGGTGAGCACATTGACAATGGACAGTTGGCCCAGGGCGTACCAGCCCAGGAAGAAAACCGTGTAGATGAGAAAGCCCCGCCGCAGGTTGTGCAGCAGGCGGGGATAGCGTACCAGCCAATCCTGCAAGAAAATGATGCCGGTCAGTAATAGCAGGCTAACCAGCAGGACACCGATCTGGAAGCTGCGCTGTTGCCAAATGCCGACCCACATGGGTTGATCCACTTCCAAATCGGCAGCAACGGGATCCGGTTGCACCAGCAGATAGTCTGGCAGTTGGTACTGCCCCTCAAACGTCACAAATATACTTTCCACCGGGCCGGTTTGTCGGCGTACCAGGAGTTCTATCTGCCAGGGGGCGGCAGGGTTGAACTGATAGTTATCCCGTACGATGAAGATTGCCATTTCCGAAAACTCGGGCATGCCGGCGGCATACACATCACTCAGGCGATAGTAATCCACGTCGCGAAAACTGATTTGGATGCCGTCCTGGCTCAGTTGCAGGCGATCAAATATGCCACCGCGGACATAACCGGAACCCTTGAAGGAGTATTCCCCATTGGCCAGCACCGCAATGGCATGATCATCCGGGCCCAGTTCGTCCATGAGCCAACGATATTCACTATCACCCAGCAGGTTACGTCCAATGCTGGGCACATTCAGATAACCGTAATACAGATCGATGAAGGTTTCCTGAGCTTCCTCTTCGCTGCGGCCGCGTCGGTGCCGCATGCCTTGGGTGTTCTCGAAGGCTTTGTCCACCTCGGCCTGATCCAGCATCAGGCGGCGAATGGAACCATCGCCGGTCAGCTCTGCCCAACTGGCAGGTTGGTAGAATTCCTGTTTCACTGAAGCCCGGCTTTGCGGTGATGCCGCAACTGCTTTCAGCCCCATGGCCCGGGCTACTTTTTTTGCGGAGCGCAGGATGGTTTCATGTACCACCATGACGGTGACCGTGGCACCGGTGACAGCATCGATGGTTTTACTTTGTTCTGCAGTGGAATGGCCTACCCGTATGTGATCGGTGATTGTCAACGCCTCATACTGTTGAGCGAAATCCCACAGTTTTTTCTCGGGAATACCCACTAATAAAATCGGTTCATGATGGGAGAGTACCCAGGCGCGGCGAATAACACCCTCCAGATCCAGGGCCAGGAGTATGTTGATCGGCTTGCCAGAGTAAGCCGGGATATTGAATTGATCGATGGTTTCAAATCCATAACCGACCACTTCGCCCTGCACTTCAATTGGCCAGACTTTATGATCTGTGTTCCACTCACCGAGACTTGCCTCTTCACCAAAAGGGGATAACAGGCGCTGCTTATGATCTTCAGCCAGTTGTGAGGAGGCCAGGGCAAAGGCAGGAAGCAGCAATACAATTGAAATGATTACGGAGAATAAAGTTGCGCCCATACTGCGTAATTCGTGCGAGTACATTGGGTCCTCACTGCGCGAATGATAAAGAGGGTGGCGACAATTTGCCGCAGTGCCAATGCAGTATAGAAGTGTGTGCTTAGGTAGGATTGATGCAGGTCAACAGCTATTGAGCGATGTGCTTCAGAGGTAGGAGGAGGTACCGCGAAATGGGTACCCCCTGTATGGGACTTTATACAACTGGTATTTCTGTTTGCAGGTCAGATACGTTTGTTGTCCTGGTGGGCGCTGGCTGTCGCCGGGCGTTTGATAACGTTTAAGGCCTTCAGTAGATTCAGGGCCTCATAAAGCTGGTAGTCGGTGTCCGACAGGGCTTGCTTGCCATCGGAGGCAGCGCCGGTCTCACCTTCGCCCTCTGGGTTTTCCAGATGGCCGGACAGATCCCGTTCTTTCACCCGCTGCATTTCTTCCACCCGGGTGAGACGGGCATTCTCAACCACGATGTCAGGCTCGATACCCTGAGCCTGAATGGAGCGGCCACCGGGCGTGTAATAGCGGGCGGTGGTGAGTTTCAGGGCGCGATTGTTGTGCAACGGCAGCACGGTCTGCACCGAGCCCTTGCCGAATGTGGTGGTGCCCATGATCACCGCCCGGCTGTGATCCTGCAGTGCCCCGGCGACAATTTCCGATGCCGAGGCGGAACCGCCGTTTACCAGAACCACGATAGGCACCCCTTTCAATTCGTCACCGGGGGCAGCGCGGAATTTCATATCGGAATCCGGCAGGCGGCCCTGGGTGTACACCACCAGGCCGTCGTCAATAAAGGCATCACTCACATCCACTGCGGCCTGCAGCACACCACCGGGGTTGTTGCGCAAATCCAGTACCAGACCCTTGAGGTCGGCGTCGTTCTCCTTGCGCAGTTTTTCCAGCAGTTTCAGCATGTCGGCACCGGTATTAATCTGGAACTGGGATAAACGCACATAACCATAATCTTTCTGCAGCAGGCGCCCGCGCACGCTCTGGACCTGAATGACAGCTCGGGTCACGGTAATCTCCAGCGGCTTGTCGATGCCGGCACGGATGATGGTCAAGACAATGTCTGAGCCCGGCTTGCCGCGCATCAGTTTCACCGCTTCCCCCAGGCTCAGACCTTTCACCGGTGTACTGTCCAGTTTGATGATCAGGTCACCGGCTTCCACACCGGCTTTCTTGGCGGGGGTGTCGTCAATGGGGGTAATGACTTTGACAAAGCCGTCTTCCATGCCCACTTCAATACCCAGGCCGCCGAACTCGCCGGTGGTGTTGATCTGCAGGTCCTGGTATGCCTCCGGCTTCAGGTAGGCTGAGTGCGGGTCCAGTTCGGTGAGCATGCCCTGAATGGCGTTTTCCAGCAGGGTTTTGTCGTCGACCTCTTCCACGTAGGCCTGCTTGATGCGATCGAACACATCGGCAAAAGTGCGCAGCTCATTGATGGGCAGCAGACCCTGCTCCTGCTCCTGCTGTTGGGTCGTGTCGGCGGCGCTGACGTCTTCGTCTTCTGCCTGGCCTGGCGCTTCGCTGGAAAGGGCAACTGGGCTTACGGCCAGCAACGAGATCAACAGGCTGCGTTGCCAGATAAGCCGCCAGTAAGACGAAGGTCGAAAACCCATAGTGTGCTCCTGTTTAACCGGTTACGGGGTAACTGTAGTGGGGGTGAGCAGGGTGCGGCCCCTGCGGCGACGTGAGTTAAGACCGCTCATTCAGGGTCTGGTTTCACATCAAAATCATTTAGTTAGCCTGTTTAGCTTAGCGCGAAATAATGCCTGCCGCACTACGCAGGTCCAATTCTGCTGCGGTTTTGTTAACCCCGACACCAGCGGGAAGGGTTTTCCGGCTTGCCGTTCTTGCGGATCTCAAAATACAGGGAGGCTTGTTCCTGGCCACCGCTGCGGCCGCTGTAGGCAATGACTTCCCCTCCATCCACCCAATCGCCAGGGCTTTTCAACAGGGTTTCATTGTGGCCGTACAGGCTCAGGTAGCCATCGCCATGGTCCACGATGGTGAGCATGCCGAAGCCCCGCATCCAGTCGGAGAACACCACCCGGCCGTGATGAACGGCCTTCACGGTACTGCCTTCCGCGGTGCGGATAAGTACCCCGTTCCAGCGCAGGGCGCCGCTGTCCCGGCGATTGCCGAAACGCTTGATCACGCGTCCCTGGCTGGGCCAGGCCAGTTTACCCTTGAGTTGTGCAAACGGTTGCTTGCCTACATTGCTGGGCAAGTCACTGAGGGTGGCCTGAACCTGGTGCAGGATCTCTTCCAGTTCAGCCTGGCTGGCTTTCAGTGATGTGACCCGGGAGGCGTCATTCTTGAGGCTGCTGTCGAGTTTGGCCAGGGCCTGTTTGCGCTGTTCCTTGGCCGCCTGCAACTGCTGCTGTTCATTGGCCAGGGCCTGTTTGAGTGTGCTGAGCTCGGCCACTTCCTCATTGATGCTGATTTCATTGTCTTTGATGTCGCGCAGGGTTTGATTAAACGCCTGGATGCGGGCCATGCGGGCTTGGTGATAGTAGTCATAGTACTTCATCAGGCGCGCCATTTTGTCCGGTTGTTCCTGGTTCAACAGCAGTTTTACGTACTCCTGCCGTCCGGCCCGGTAGGCGGCATTGATGTCCTGCTTCAACGCCGCGCGTTGCGCTTCTTTGGCCCGGTTCAGATCCTGTTGCGCCCGGCGCAGCTCCGCCAGTTTGGCTTCCGATTGGGTCATGGATCGGTTCACCTCGCGCAGCTTGCGGCGGGTGTCGCTGATGGCCTGTTCGGCTTTCTGCAAAGCCTGTTCGGTGGCGCTGCGCCGGCTCTGGGTGCGCTTGATGTCCTTTTGCAGATCCTGGATGCGGTTTTGTATCTGTTGCAGTTCTTTTTTGGTGGCCACAGGATCAACACTGGCCGAAACAGGAAAGGCCCAGCACAGGGCCAGGCCAATCAGTAAGGGTTTGAGCAAGCGGTGACGGCCCATCAAGCAGCGGTCAGAGCAGCGGTTTACCGCTCATCTCCGCTGGTTGAGTCAGGTCCATCAATTTCAGCAGGGTGGGGGCGATGTCGGAGAGTTTGCCACCTTCGGCTTGCAGTGTGACCGCTTTCGGGCCCACATAAACCAGCGGGACCAGTTCGGTGGTGTGCGCTGTATGGGGCTGGCCGCTGTGGGGGTCTTCCATTTGCTCACAGTTACCGTGATCGGCGGTGATCAGCATGTCGCCGCCGCTGGCCTGCACGGCTGCTTCCAGTCGGGCCAGGCACTGATCCAGGGTTTCAACCGCCTTCACCGCGGCGTCGAATTTGCCGGTGTGCCCCACCATGTCGCCGTTGGCATAATTACAGATCAGTACGTCATATTGTCCGCTTTCAATGGCGGCCACCAGTTTGTCGGTGACTTCCGGCGCGCTCATCTCCGGCTGCAGATCATAGGTTGCCACGTCCGGTGATTGCACCAGAATGCGTTCCTCGCCGGGGAACGGGTCCTCGCGACCGCCACTGAAAAAGAAGGTGACGTGGGCGTATTTTTCCGTCTCGGCAATGCGCAGCTGGGTTTTGTTGTGCTGAGCCAGGTAATCACCCAGCACGTTGACCAGGTCCGCCGGGGGGTAAGCGCAACTGGCATTGATGTCGGCGGCGTATTGGGTCAGCATCACGAAGTCCGCCAGGGCCGGTACTTTCTTGCACTGGAAGCCTTCGAAATCCGGGTCGATCATGGCCCGGGTCAGTTGGCGGGCGCGGTCGGCCCGGAAATTCATGAAAATCACACTGTCGCCATCGTTGATGGTAGCGGCGTTTTCACCCTGGGCGGCGATGATCGTGGGTTTGACGAACTCGTCGGTTTCACCGCGCTCATAGGCTGCCAGCAGGCCGTCCACCGGGTTGGCGCTGGTGAAGTCGGCCTCACCCAGGGTCAGCAGGTTATAGGCGGTTTCCACCCGCTCCCAGCGGTTATCCCGGTCCATGGCATAGTAGCGGCCCACCAGGCTGGCAATGCGGCCTATGCCCAGAGACTCCAGTTTGGCCTGGACCCGCTCCAGGCTGGCCTGGGCGGATTTGGGCGGCATATCGCGGCCGTCCAGAAAAGCGTGCACATAAACCTGCCTGGCTCCGCGGCGGTGGGCCAATTCAATCATGGCCAGAAAGTGATCCTCATGGCTGTGTACGCCGCCGGGTGACAGCAGCCCCATCAGGTGAACGGCACCCTGGCTTTGCCCGGCTTTCTCGATGGCGCCCACCAGCACCGGGTTGCCGAAGAAGGTTTCGTCCTGAATGTCCTTGGTGATGCGGGTGAAGTCCTGATACACGATGCGCCCGGCACCCAGGTTCATGTGGCCCACTTCCGAGTTGCCCATTTGCCCCTGGGGCAGGCCTACATCCATGCCCGATCCGGATATCAGTGTGTGTGGGCGCTCACTCCAGAGCCTGTCCCAGGTGGGGGTGTGGGCCTGGGCAATGGCATTGAATTCGGTTTCAGTGCGGTGTCCGAAACCATCCAGAATAACAAGAACATGGGGTTTTCGTGTCTGGGTCATGATTCCAACTTATCGGCTACTTCTCGGTGAGTGGCGTTTCCAGTGTGAGGGGCATTTTACCTGAAAATTGCGGGCAAAGCATGAGGTGAGCCGGCGTAGCGGTGGTCGTGGTTCGCCGGTTTCGGGTATACTCTGCTGCTATTTCTTGTCCTGGCCTGCTTCTTGGTGGGTAACTTATTGAATTTCTGGGAAGTTTAAATGGATCGTCTGCTTGAATTTGCGCTCAACCATCCTGAGCTGGTGGTTACGTTTGTGGTGTTGCTGGTGCTGTTTTTTGTCTTGGAATCCCGTCGCGGCGGGAAAACCGTGAGCAGCCAGCAACTGACCCATCTCATGAACAAAGAGGAAGGGTTGGTACTGGATGTGCGGGAAAGTAAGGAATATCGTGAAGGGCACATCACCGGATCACGCAATATTCCTTTCAGCAAGTTGAAGGATAACTTGGGTGACATTGAACAGTTCAAGGACAAACCGGTAGTGCTGGTGTGCAAGATGGGCCAGCATGCGGGTGCGGCCGGAAAAATTCTGCATGGCGCCGGCTTCAAACAGGTTCTCAGGTTGTCCGGTGGCATTACCACCTGGAAAGCAGACAGTTTGCCGCTGGTGAAAGGCAAGTAGCGCGCGACAGGTTGAACTGTCCGCTGATAAATAGGCAGGTTGATAGTATGGTTGATGTTGTTTTATATACCACGCCCTGGTGTCCTTATTGTATCCGGGCCAAGCATTTGCTGAAGGCCAAGGGTGTGTCGTTTCAGGATATTAATGTCAGCGGCAAACCCGACCTGCGTCTGGAAATGGAAAATCGCAGCGGCGCCCACACTGTGCCGCAAATCTGGATCGGCGATACCCACGTTGGGGGATGCGATGAACTGTACGCATTGGAACGTGCCGGTACGCTCAACGGCCTGCTGGGTTTATAGGCCAGAATCATCTGGTAGTACCACACACTGATAACCTGGCAGTCAACACATCAGTACAACAGAGTAGTACAACACATTTAGGTGAAGAGAATGACTGAACAAGCCGCCGGGCAGCAACCCGAGCAACAATTTCAACTGCAACGCATTTTTCTGAAAGACCTTTCCTATGAGGCGCCGAAAACGCCGCAATTGTTCAAAGAACAGTGGAAACCGGAAGTGAATCTGGAAGTGAACAATACAGCCAGTGAAATTGAAAGCGGTATTTATGAGGTGGTGTTGAAAGTCACGGTCACGGTGAAAAACGGTGAGAATACTGCTTTCATCGCCGAAGTGGCTCAGGCCGGCCTGTTCCTGCTGCAGGGGGTGGAAGGCATCCAGAAAGAAGCCATTCTGAAAGGCGTGTGCGCCAATATTCTGTTCCCTTATGCGCGGGAAACCATCTCCGATGTGGTGGCCCGTGGCACGTTCCCACAATTCTTGTTGCAGCCCATTAATTTCGAGGCGGCATTTGCTGAAAATCTGCGTAAACAGCAGGAACAGGCCAAGCAGGGCGCGCAGCCTACTCACTGATTCCGGAATTCGAACAGTGTATTGAAGCTAAAAGGGCCAAAGAACTTGGCCCTTTTACTGTGTACGTTGTACTAGTTCAGCAATGCATCACATTCATTGGCAACCCTGTCGCCAAGGGACATTTCCACCAGTTCGCCATGATTCTTGGCATATAGCACGCATTTACGGGTTAATACTTCGGATTCCAAGGCCTTATTCAGCGCCTGCTTTAATTGTGTAACCGAAGCGGGCTTGATGAAGCAGTGTCCAATTCCCAATTGTTCCAATGTTTTTGCAGTAAGTAATTGTTCCAGGTGGATCGGAAGAGCAAACACCGGTGTTCCCATCAACACGCTTTCCATGGTTGCTCCATTGTTACCATGATTTACCAGCAAATCAGCTTCCGCAAGCGCCTGGGTGAACTGGACTGGTTCAGTGCTGAATTGGAAGTGCTCAGACTCAAGGTGCTTAAGTCGATTAGGGTTGGTGCGTGGGCAGATCACAAACACAGTCGCTTTACACTGCGCCAGTGCCTCAGCGATGATGTCGAATTGTGGGTGGCCGGGGTTGAGGTAGGCCAATAATTTCGGACGATCGTTGCAGCCGAATCGCACGGAGGGGCGAGTCTTGCCGGCGTTGGTTTTTACCTGATATATGGCGTGGCTGCGAAGGTCATTGTAAAGGTCAAATTCCGGTGTTGACGTAATGATTACGCGACTCGAGTCCTCATACAAATCCGAGATTCGGGTAACGGGAGCTTCTTTTTGTGATCCCTCTGTCTGTAATTGCAGCACTTTGTTGATCGTGTTCACCACCATTGCTTCCTGCCGTTTTATCATTTCCGGTTGTGGGTGATCCGGATTCCAGCTGCGAATCGGGTGCCCCTGAACGGGCTGTGCAAAGCCGGAGCCCACAAAAATCTTACTGCAGGAGAGTTCACGGGCAGCCAGCACAGCAGTGGGAGAATAGTCTGAGATCAAGATGTCCGGATTTATCAATTCGATCAGGTTGCGCCAAGCCTGCAACAGACCCTGCAGCTCCTCCACTTTAAGATATCCAGCCAGCAAAAGAGTATCTGCCAGGCATTGAACAGGTCTTTGCATCTTGATTTTGGGCAAGAATACCGGTGCTTGTAGCAGCGATGTACGTTGCCCTTCAAAGAAGGAGGAGGCCCGTGACAAGTCTTTCAGCGCGGCGTAACATCGGTAATTCCGCCCTTCCAGAACGCCGGTGATGTGGGACAAAGAGGAAATATGACCCAGTTGCCCGCCCAACTCCCAGGTGCACAAGACGGTTTTCCTACATTTTTTATGGTTCATTCCTTATTATGTTCCAGCAAGTCAAGCCAGTTTGCCCGGCGGTAAAAGTACAGACCAATGGTTGACATATTACCTACTCACGGCGATTCAATACGGGTAGAATCGCACACAAATACTCAAAAATGGAATGTCACTATGAAACTAAGACCACAACATGGGGTGCCGTTGCTACTACTGGCGGCTGCGGTCTCGGAACAGGCTTACGCTGATGTAACGGCGAAGAATGATGTCGCTCGGGGTGCCGTTAACGACACCATAGTTATTAACGTATTGGCCAATGATGTTTTCACCGGAGTTCAGTTTGGGGATCCATTCGTTAATGTCGATAACGGAGAGTCTGGCCTGAAACCCGCTGAAAATGGCAGCGTAAGCGTCAACAATGATGGTTCGATTACGTATGTACCCAATCCCGATTTCCAGGGGCAAGATACTTTCGAGTACGAGGTTTTCGAAAACGGTGAGGATTACGGCTCCGACATCGCGCTGGTGACTGTTTCAGTTGGAGTTGGAGCATCCAGCATTGTTGTTGGGGACAATAATAAATCCACCGGAGAAATGATTGATAGCGTTTGTGATGACAGCAATAGCGACAATGTCAGTGAAGAATTGGCTGCCGCCTGTGCTGGAATAGGTGCCTTGACCGACGAAGAATTAGCGCAGCTGACAGCCGAAATTACACCAGAAGAAATTCTCGTCACCCGGCGCATGATGAGCGAGATGAGCCGCGGTCAAACTGACCGAATTTACTCCGGTCAGCAGTTGATTCGGCAGGGATTGAATCCAAGTCAACTGGTTCTGAATGGTACCAGCATCCCTTTGGCGGATTATAAAGGTGGTACGGCATCATCTGACCAAGCCGCGCCTATCGGTGTGTTTGGAACCATACATATCGATCAAGTTGAACACGATGCCAGTGGCTTGGAGTCTGCATATGACTCAGACACCTATGGTGTTACCGTTGGGGTTGATTACCGTCTGCGTCCGAATCTGCATGTGGGAGGGGCTTTCGATTGGGCAACCCATGAGGTTGAATATGCTCAGGAGTCCGGGCAGTTGGATTCCGATGTCTACAGCTTGACCGGGTATTTCTCTTGGTTTGCCAACCAGCAATTAGGGGTTGATGTGCAACTGGGATATGCGATGGGCACCATAGACACCAAGCGAAATATAACGGTTCCCGTGACTCAGGTTGTCTACGGCGACACTGACAGTGAACAATGGAATCTTAGCACGCAGGTTCAATGGACATTCAGTCGTGATGGCTGGACTTTGACCCCGTATCTGCGGCTTGACTACATCATGACAGAAGTGGATGGCTACGATGAAACTGGCGATAGTGCCTGGCTCATGGGGGTCGGTGATCAGGAAATGAACCAGCTTTCGACCTCGTTAGGTGTCTCGGGCACCTACGCCGTCAGTTACGACTGGGGTGTGTGGGTGCCGGGCTTCAGCGCCTCCATGGTCAGTGAGAATAGCTCTGACTATTCTCCAGTGGAATTTTCACTGTTGGCGGATTCCAGTAGTAATGGTGAGTTTTCACTGCAACCTGAATCCGAGGATAGCCTGTTCTACGAAGCGGAAATTAACTCGGTGTTTATCTTGGCTGGAGGTTTTTCTACCTTTGTATCGGTCAGGTCAATTGAAGGTTATGAAAATATAACCGCTTATCAATATAGCTTGGGTTTCAATTACGAAATGTAAAAGCAAGCAGGTAGCAATTAATGTGTTGCCTGCTTCAGTCGCTCCCATAACAACTCATATGCCTTTGCAGCCTGCGTAGCGGGTGCAAAGGCATGAATGGGTGCCTGATGTATCCCCATTTTTTCATACTCGCTGGCATAAGGAATGACAATCGGGTCATCATCATCGATCACGTTTGTGGCGTCTTTGATTACATCGTTATGGATTTTGCGTCGGCGGTCCACCATGGTAAAAAACGGTTGCAGGGTCAGTTTGCGCCAGCGCTTTTTTCTTTGTAGAAACTCTTTCAGTTGTGAGTAGGAACGCAATGACAGGGGCGAGGGCAGCAGTGGAATTGCCAGCACGTCGCAATTGGAAAACAGGTTCTCCGACAGCTTTGAATAGGCAGGGGCGCAATCAAAAATCAACAGCTTGCTCTGCTCACTTAAATGCTCAGTGAGTTTCTGTAACAACTGCTCGGATTTGACTTCATCGGCCAGGATGGCTTCCAGTTTGCGCAGGCTCAGGTCAGCGGGTATTACCGACAGCCTGGGTTGAGTGGTATGCAGGCGCAGTTTGCCGATGGGGGTTTTGCCCTTGAATATGTTGATGGATTTGTTGGGGTGATCGTCGGCGATGCCCATGTACCAGGATGCACAACTTTGTGGGTCCAGATCCCACAAAATGGTATTGATATCATCCTGCGCCGCCAGCCAGGCGATATTCACCGCCGATGTGGTTTTGCCGACGCCGCCCTTTACATTGAAAAATGCGATTCGTTTCATGATGGTGTTTGCTTCCCCCGCTTCTGCACTGTACTACATTATCACCGCTTTGTTGATCTGCGATGACGGTGCTTCACCAGCGGGATCAGCGCGTTCCCGCGCACCAGATCCTGTAGAAGAAATACAGCCCGTATTCTTCATCGGGAAAACCGGATTCATCACCGTTGTCATGCTGGTAGCCCAGGCCCAGGCTGCCGGTCAGCCAGGTTGCAAGTTGGGTGGTGCGTTTATTGTGCCCCGGCAAACCCCAATTGACGCCAGGCTTCGTATACCACAATGGCGGTGGCGTTGGACAGGTTCAGGCTGCGGCTGTCGGCCTGCATGGGGATGCGGATGCAGGCGGTCATGGCCGGGTGTTCGCGGATGCCAAGGGGCAGGCCCCGGGTTTCCGGTCCGAACACAATGGCGTCCCCCGGCTCATAGTGCACAGTGTGGTGGTGCCGACTGCCCTTGGTGGACAGGGCATAACAATGCCCGGGTTTGGCGTGGCTTATAAAATCATCAAAACTGTCGTGCAGCTCAAGGCTTGCCCATTCGTGGTAATCCAGCCCGGCCCGCCGCATGCGCTTGTCATCCAGTTCAAAGCCCAGTGGTTTAATCAGATGCAACTGCATGCCGGTGTTGGCGCAGAGCCTGATGATGTTGCCGGTGTTGGGCGGGATTTCCGGTTGAAAGAGCACAATATGAAGCATATTAATGGCTTACCGTTAAGCTTGAGGGGCAAAATTCTGTACAAAAAACAACCCCTAACTGTGTGATTTACATCCCAATTACGAATTCTCGTCTACTCTTTCAATAAGCAGGCAATTTTCCCAAAGTGGGATAGGGTAATGAGTCGTTGGTATAAACAGTTGTTTCAAAAAAGCAAAGCCGGTGCCGAGGCGGTGCTGGGGATCAGTTTGACCCCGGACCAGGCGGTGTGGTGTCTCGTGCAACAGGCTGCATCCGGCCCGCAGATTACCCAAAGCCACAGTATTGAGCAATCCTTTACCAGCCCGGCGGACGCGCTGGCGGCGTTACGCAGCAGCGCGCCGTTGCCCGCGGCGCCCTGTTATATCTGCCTCGGCCATCAGTATTACAACCTGTTGCTGGTGGATGCACCGGATGTCCCGGATCAGGAATTACGTGAAGCGGTGCGCTGGAAGGTAAAAGACCTTATTCATCAAGCGGTGGACGATATGGTGATGGATGCGTTTCGGTTGCCGGACGATGCCTACCGTGGCCGCATGAACATGCTCTATGTGGCGGCCATCGAACGGGCCCTGATACAGGGCATTGTTGAGCAGTGTGATCAGCACAACATAAACCTGCAGGAAATCACCATCAATGAGCTGGCCATGGCTGCGCTGGCCAGCGCTCTGACATCATCGGCAGAACGGGGCGCCGCGTTCCTGTATCTGAACGGTGATGGCGGCACCATTAACCTGATCGAGAATGGCTACCTGTATTTGACCCGCACCATTGAGTTGGGCAGCGGGGGTGGCGTATTCACCGGCAATCTGGAGTTCCAGCAGGAACCGGTGGATAACTTGGCGTTGGACGTGCAGCGCTCCCTGGATTACTACGAAAGCCAGATCGGCAAATCCGGTATTGGTGCATTGTATATGGTCTCCAACTCTGAGGCTCATAATGCCTGGTGCGAAGGCTTGAGCGAACGCCTGCCCATTAGCGCAGAACAATTCAGCGTGGAAGAAACACTGAAAGATCCCGGTTGGCAATCCGACACTGCGGAGGGGCCATTGGCGCCGGCCATGGGCGCAGCGTTGGGAGGGTTGCGTGAGTACGCTTAACCAACGCATTAACTTTTATCAGGACAGTTTCCGCAAGCCGGTGATCGTACTGCCGCTGAAACAACTGCTGTTGGGCATCGGTCTGGTGTTGGGTTTGTTACTGGTGGTGACTGCGCTGGAATGGTCGCGCACCCTTGCCGAGCGTGAAACCCTGGCGACCATGGAATTATCGCGGCAACGGCTGGAAGTTTCCATCGACAAGTTGCAACAGCAGGTGGACAGCATCGTGTTGGATGAGCGCCTGCAGCAGGAAGAACAGCGCCTGCAGGATGGTTTGCAAAGCAAGAGGCAGTTTCTTTATCAGTTGCAACAGCAGGGCGATACCCACATGGTGCATTTTTCCGGATACCTGCAGGCGCTGGCTAATCGGGATAACCCCTCCATCTGGCTGACCCGGATTGTGATGCAGTCACCGGGGCCGGAGCTGAGCCTGCATGGCATTACCGATAAGCCGAAGACCATTCCAGCCTACGTGGCGGATCTTAAGCAGGAAGACCAGTTCCAGGGATTTGGTTTCAAGGTGTTTAATCTGGAAAGGATGCAGGACAACCAGCGATTTTTAACATTCAGCGTGAGTACGCAGCATGATGAACGACCTGCGAACTAGATATCGGGAGCTGGAGGAAAAGGTACACCGCCTGAGTGTGCGGGAGCGGGCCATCCTGTTGGCGCTCAGTTGCGTGCTGTTGCTGGGCCTGTTTGACCAGTTGTTGTTGCGACCCTGGATGCAGGAGCGGGAGCAGATAGAAAAGGACAAAGCCGTATTGTTGTCGTCAATGCAGGCATCCAATCTGCGCATTGATGAATTGCAGGCGGCTATTGCCGGTAATCCCAATATCGTATTGCAGGATTCCATAGCCCGTCTTCAGACCATGCATGCCGCGCTGGATGGCCAAATATCCGCGATCACCGATGGCATGATCGCACCGCAGGAGATGCCGGTTATTCTCGGTGAATTGCTCAGTGAGCGGTTTGGCCTGAAAGTGCAAAGCGTCCAGTCCAGAGCGGCGCAGCGGCTAATGGTGGCAGACAAGAACCAGCACAACGCTGCAGCGATTTTTCGCCACGACCTGGAGCTGACCCTGTCCGGTTCGTTTTTTCAGGTAAGGGATTATCTGGCAGCGGTGGAGGAACTGCCGTCTAAGCTGTTATGGGATCAGCTGGAGTATGTTGTCGAAGAGTATCCAAAAGGTAGCCTGACTTTGCAGGTGCATACCCTGAGCTCACAGGAGGCGTTGTTACGTGTTGCTCATTAGAGTTTGTTGTTTATTGTTGATGATGGTGTCGGGGTCAGTGGCCTTGGCGGCCGGCGATCCTACCCGGCCACCCCTTTACCATAATAACCAGGCTGCACCGGTGTATGAACCGCTGAAGCTCACCATGATTTTGAATGATGCCGGTAGCCTGCGCGCCGTGATCAATGAAGCAGTGGTGGCGGTGGCGGATGAAGTGGCCGGGGCCCGGGTTGTGGCCATTAATGAATCATCGGTGGTGGTACGAAGGGCCGGGCAAAGGCTCACGCTACAGTTGCCGGTGGCTGCTATAAGAAAGGATCGTGACCATGAATAAAGTGTGTCTGCACGCCGTTGTATTGCTGGCGCTGGTCACCCTGAGCGGCTGTGCATCCTGGTATAAGCCTGTGCCGGAATCAGCCGCACCTGCAGCCAAATCTGCAAGCCAGCCGGCAGCGCAGCCTTTACCTGAATCCACCGGCAGTACTCAGAGTAAGGTAAAAACCGAGGCCGCACCGGAGGTGATCAAGCCTGTGTCGGTCAGAAAAGCCAAAACAGCAATGCCACGGTTTGATGTGACTGCGGCCGATACTCCCGCCCGCCAGTTTTTCATGAGCCTGGTGCATGGCACGTCCGTCAATATGGTGGTGCACCCGGAGGTAACCGGGAATATTTCGATTCAACTGCGCAGTGTTAATCTGGAAGAAACCCTGCGTGCGGTGCGAGATGCCTACGGCTACGATTACGTACGCAAACCCTATGGTTATCAAATACTGCCTAAAACCATGCTCAGCCGGGTGTTTCGTATTAACTACCTGAATGTAAATCGGTTGGGAGTGTCCACGACCTCCGTCAGCAGCGGCCAGGTCAGTACCACCGGTGAGGATGAGAGCAGCGGCAACAGCACCAGCAGTTCCCGCGAAACCCAGGTGCAGCAAAGCAGCAATATTAAAACCGAGAGCAACAGCGCCTTCTGGCAGCAACTGCAGAACATTTTAACCATGATTGTGGGCGGTGGTGATGGTCGCAGCGTGGTGGTGGATCCGGTATCCGGAATTGCGGTGGTGAAAGCGCTGCCGCAAGAGCTGCGGGAAGTGCAGGATTTTCTCGACAGCGCCCAATTGAGCCTGCAGCAACAGGTGTTGATTGAAGCTAAAATTCTGGAAGTGGAGTTATCCCAGGGTTATGCCACCGGGATTCAATGGGACACTTTTGGTGAGGGCTATAACGGCAGCCTGGAAACCAGCGACAACCGTGTTGCCGCCGGCCTGGATCAGGCGGATTTCAGTTCCCTGGTGAACGAAAACGTTTCCCTGATTGGTGGCGTGTTTACTTTGGGCGCCAATTTTACCGACTTTACCGCCGTGCTGCGTTTGCTTGAACTGCAAGGCCAGGTGAAGGTGTTGTCCAGCCCCAGGATTTCCACCCTGAACAATCAAAAGGCCGTTATCAAAGTGGGCTCTGATGAGTTTTTTGTGACGGATATTTCCAGCACCACCACCACTACCTCGTCGACGGTGAGTGACACCCCGGATATTACGCTCACCCCGTTCTTTTCCGGTATCGCGTTGGATGTGACACCGCAAATTTCCGATGGTGGCGATGTGATCCTGCATGTGCATCCCTCTATTTCCGAGGTGGTGGAAAAACGTAAGGATATTGGCCTGGGGGACGATGAGCTGTCGCTGCCGTTGGCATTCAGTACTATTCGTGAAACCGACAGCATTATTCGCGCCGGTAACGGCCAGGTGGTGGTGATTGGTGGACTGATGCAGGATAGTTTCAGGGAAGAGGTATCGCAGATCCCCTACCTGGGTGACATTCCCCTGATCGGCGATATCCTCTTTAAGCAGACCTTGCGGCGGAAGACCAAAAGTGAGTTGGTGATCCTGCTGAAACCCTTTGTGGTGGATGACCGCGGATACCGCAGTGAGGTGGAGTCCATCGAACACCGTTTCCAACCCTATCTACCGAGAATGAATCAGTCGCCGATCCTGCAACAGCAAGAGGAGCAAGGCTCAACACAACCAGCTGAACAGCAGGAGGTGGATTAAGCCATGGAACCTTCCAAAGCGCCCAAGGTACGTATCGGTGATCTGTTGGTATCCAAAGGGCTCATTGTGGATGAGCAGCTGAAACAGGCGTTGAACGAACAAAAGCGCACCGGTAAGAAAATCGGTAAAGTGGTTATCGACCTGGGCTTTGTCACCGAATCCCAGATGCTGCAAACCATGGCCAATCATTTTGGCTATCCCTTTGTGGATCTGGCCCGCTTCCGACTGAACAACGAACTTATAAAAGTGCTACCGGAAACCTATGCCCGCCGTTTTCGTGCCATTTTGCTGGCCGAGCAGCCAGACGGCATTTTAGTGGGCATGCTGGATCCGCTGGATTTGATCGCGATCGACGAACTGCAACGTATTCTGAAACGGCCGGTGCACCCTGCGTTTGTCAAGGAGCAGGAGTTGCTCTCCGCCATGGATCGCTCCTATCGACGTTCTGAACAGATTGCCTCGATTGCGGTGGAATTGGATTCAGAGCTGGAAAGCACCGACTTCGATCTGGAGAGCCTGGCCACCACCACCGATACCGCAGAAGCACCGGTCGTACGTTTGCTGCAGAGTATCTTTGAGGATGCCGTGCAGGTACGGGCCTCGGATATACATATCGAACCGGATGAGCAGGTATTGCGGGTGCGCTTGCGGATCGATGGTGAGTTGCAGGAGCAGGTGATGAAAGAACGCCGCATCGCCCCGGCGTTGGTGTCGCGCCTGAAAATCATGTCCGGCCTGGATATTTCTGAAAAGCGTTTACCCCAGGATGGTCGCTTTAATGTGCGGGTGATGGGCAAGAGTATTGATGTGCGATTGTCTACCCTGCCGGTGCCTTATGGTGAGTGCGTGGTCATGCGTTTGCTGGATCAGTCGGCGGGCATGTTGTCCATGGACAAGCTGGGCATGCCGGAGACTATCCGCAAGCGGTTTGAAAATCTGATTCAGCGTCCCTACGGTATGGTGCTGGTGACCGGGCCCACCGGCAGCGGTAAAACCACCACCCTGTATGCGGCCTTGAGTATGTTGAATGTGCCGGAACGCAAAGTTATTACGGCAGAGGATCCCATTGAATACCGTTTGCCCCGCATCAATCAGGTGCAGGTCAGTTCCAAGATTGGTTTGACGTTTTCCTCGGTGTTGCGTACCGCCCTGCGTCAGGATCCGGATGTGATTCTGGTGGGGGAGATGCGGGATCACGAGACAGCGGAGATCGGTTTGCGGGCGGCCATGACCGGGCATATGGTGCTCTCAACGCTGCACACCAATGATTCCATTTCAACCGCCATGCGCCTGATCGACATGGGTTGTGATGCGTTTCTGGTGGCATCCTCTCTGCGGGCGGTGATCGCGCAGCGCCTGGTCAGAAAAATATGTGAACACTGTACTCAGCCCTATAAATTGAGTCCGCAGGAGCTTACCTGGCTGGGCAATATCGATGGCACCGCGTTGGATGCGGAATATCATAAAGGCAGCGGTTGCCACCACTGCAACAACACCGGCTATTCCGGCCGCGTTGGTGTGTATGAATTGTTGGAGATGGATGAAAACCTGCTTTACGCGCTGCGCAAAGGCGATGCGGCGGAGTTCGCACGGGCGGCGGCAGACAATCCGAACTTCCGCAGCTTGAGCCTGTGTACACTGGATTATGCACGGGCGGGCATCACCTCAGTGCAGGAAGTCTTCAAGATCACCGCCACGCTGGATGACGGATAAACGCCATGCAGACGTTTTCCTATCGGGGGCGAACTGCCCAGGGCAATGAAGTATCCGGAACGCTGGAGGCCAGCAATGCCCAGGCTGCGGCCATCCAGTTGCAGAATCAATCCATTGTGCCCGTTGCCATTCGGGAACTGGAGGCCAAGCCTGCCAGTCTGCTCGACCTCAATATTTCGTTTCGCAAGAAAGTAAAGTACGACGATCTGATCATGCTGTGCCGTCAGATGCGGGCCCTGACCCGGGCCGGTGTGCCCATCATTCAAGCCATTGCCGGTTTGGCGGATATCAGTAAATCGGACCTCATCAAGGAGGCGCTATCGGATATCAATGTGCGCCTGGCCACCGGTTCCAGTCTGGCCAATGCCATGGGTGCCCACAGCAACATTTTTAACACCATGTTCGTCAGCATGATTCACGTGGGTGAAAACACGGGGCGTCTGGAAGATGCTTTTTCCAAACTGATTTCCCATATCGAAATGGAGCGGGACACCCGCAACCGCATGACGCAGGCCATGCGTTATCCCATGTTTGTGGTCAGTGCCATGTTCATTGCGCTGATGATTGTGAATATGTTTGTGATTCCCCAGTTTGCCAAGGTGTTCACCAAGGTGGGGGCAGAGCTGCCGGTACCCACTCAGATACTGGTGACGGTATCGAATTTTACGGTGGATTACTGGTGGTTGGTGATCGGTACCATTGTGGGCGGCAGCGTTGGGTTTGTGCGCTATATCGATACCGAGTCGGGGCGCTTGTGGTGGGATGAAATCAAGATGAAAATACCCATCATCGGCAGCATTTTTGAAAAGATCGCGTTGTCGCGCTTTGCCCGCAGCTTTGCCATGACGTTTGAATCCGGCGTGCCGGTATTGCAGGCCCTAAGTATAGTAGGCCCCACTGTAGGTAATGAATATATCGCCTCTCATATTGATTCCATTCGGCGTGGAGTGGAACGGGGTGATTCCCTGGCGCGGACCTCGTCTGCGGCGGGAATTTTCTCGGATTTGGTGGTGCAGATGATCACTATTGGAGAAGAAACCGGTTCGCTGGATCGTCTGTTACACGATGTTGCGGATTTTTATGATGAGGAAGTGGATTACGACCTGAAAGGATTGGCCGATGCCATTGAGCCTATCATTCTGGTTTTTTTGGGTATTTTGGTGCTGGTGTTGGCCTTGGGTGTGTTCTTGCCCATGTGGGAGCTGGGCTCAGCAATGAAGCGGTGAGAAAAGCCGGATTAGCGGTTGTAAAGAATCGTTAAACGGCTAATGGTTGCGCAAATCTGGACTATATTTATGAGACAGGCAGCACGTTCGACAAATGTTTTGAAAACAAGGGTTTTAACGGAAAACCTGATGGGCAACATACACAGCAACGGTTTTACGATGATAGAAATGGTGGTGGTAATCGCGCTTATTTCTATACTGGCGGCGGTTGCGCTGCCCAAGATGTTGGATACCTACGACAACGCTCATGAGGCGGCGGTATTCGGCGCGGGCGGTGCAATGGCGTCGGCGGTGGTGCTGGTGCGCAGTCAGTGGGTGGCGAACGGCAGTTCCCTGGCAGTGGATGAAGTGGACGGCTTTGGCAATGATGATGTGGCCACCAGCAATGAAGGTTGGCCTACGGATGTTGGTCAGGGCTCCGGCTCCAACAACAGCGACGTAATGGACAGTGCGGAACGTTGCGTACGAATTTGGCGTGGGGTGTTGGTTGCCAACGCGCCGTCGGTATCGGCCAGCGTGGCTTCCAGCTCTGATTATCTGGTGGATACCGTAAATGGGAATTGCCGCTACCTGTATCGCCGCACCGATACCGGCAGCAATATTGTGTACAACGCCAGAACCGGCGAAGTGATTACAACGATAAATTAGTGAGTTTTATCAAGAGGTAGAGTAATGAAGAAGCAACAATCGGGTTTCACCTTAATTGAATTGATCATGGTGATCGTCATTCTGGGTATTCTGTCGGCGTTCGCGCTGCCGCGCTTTGCGGACTTGAGTAGTGATGCTCAGGCGGCGGCGCGAAGTGGTGTGTTGGGTAGTCTGCGCTCGGGCTCGGCAATTGCGCATGCGGCCTGCTTGGCAGATGCCGGTTGTGATCAGTCTGCTGCAACCGGTGAAACAGTCACTCTGGAAGGACAGACTGTAGCGATGGCTTACGGCTATCCCGCCGCTACCGCTGGAGGGATTGGAACCGCAGTGGATCTGGGCGATATAACACCTGTTTATGCTGCAGGGGCGGGCACTATCACTTTTGTGACAGACTGCACGATTATCTATACCGCCGCCACCGCTGCCACCACTCCACCGACGTTCACCGGTGTGGATACCGGCTGTTAAATTGGGTTCATATGAATGGTAGCCGGGCTAGTGGCTTCACCCTAATCGAACTCATCACCGTAATTACCATTATCGGGGTCCTGGCTGTTGTGGTCGGACCCCGATTTGCTTCCAGTGATGTGTACGAGGAGCGCACCTTCCTGGATGATCTGTCCGCCGCGTTGCAGTACGCCCGGGCCAAGGCCGCCGGTTCCGGCTGCATCACCCAGGTGGATTTCACCAGCAGCGGGTTTACGGTCAGCGTTGATTCCGATTGCAACAGCAGCAATGGTTTTGCCGCCACCGCCGTTACCAATCCCGGCGACTACACCACGGGATTCAGTGAGCGTGCCCCACTGCCTTCAGGTTCCAGTTATGTAGCCACAGTGGACCCTATATTGTTTGATGGTCGCGGCCGGGCCATGAACAGCGCATTGAATGTCCTGAGTACCGCAGCCCAGGTCACCGTGGGTGGTACTGTGATTACGGTGGAAGGGGCAACCGGCTATGTGCACTGATCTGCGTGATTACCCCGTTGCGGTAAGGTGCACCGAGCAGGGCACCACCCTGATCGAACTGGTAATGGCGATTGCCATTGCCGGCGTTATGATTGTCGGCCTGATGACGGCCTATGCTTCCATTGCCGGGCGCAGTGCCGATCCGATGATTCGAACTCAGGCCATTTCACTGGCGGAATCCTACCTGGAAGAAGCGCTGCTGAAACCTTTTCTGGCACCAGATGGCAGTGTGTGTCCGGCCTCTGCCCCCACCGGTAACCGGGAGGACTTTGTACGCGTGTGCGATTACAACAATTACAACAGCAGCAGTATTACACTGCCCAATGGGGTTACTGTTGCCGGGCTGGCGGGTTACAGCGTTGCCATGAGTGTGGCCACCACCTCGGATCTGGATAGTGTGCCGTCCAACTGTGCCCTGAAAGTCACCGTCAATATCACCACACCGTTGAATGAAACCGTCAGCCTCATTGGTTATCGGACCCAATATGAAAGTGATCCCGCGTGTAGTTGAGCATAGCGGTTTCACCTTGGTGGAACTGGTGATCGCCATCTCGCTGATGGGGGTGGTGTCGGTGCTGGTAACCACCATGGTGGGTAATCAGATGCTGGGGTATGTAGACACAGCCCGGCGTGCGGAGCTGGTGGCAAAAGCGGATATGGCATTACAGGTCATGGCGCGGGATTTGCGCAACGCCGTACCACACAGCATCCGGGTCAGTGGCGGCAATGCGCTGGAATGGGTGCCCGTTCAGGATTGGGGCCGTTATCGTAAACGTCCGGACAGTTCCCTGGCAGACCCGGTAGCGGCGCAGGTGGCTACCCTGGATTTTTCCACGTTGGATACAGAATTCGACGTATTGCATTCCGGCACCATGCCCGCCCTGCCCGCCAATGCCAGAGTGGTGGTGGGCAATACCTCCGCCATGGGCAGCGCAGGCATCAATCTGTACGCTGGCTCGGGTAGCGGAACCCTGGTGCCTTTGGGCAGCCATGTAATCACACCAAGTGGGGTGATCCCGGCCATCAGCGGCAACCAGATTACGCTGGCGCCGGGTTTTCAGTTTGCATTGGGGTCGGCCGCCGGGCGTTTCTATCTGGTGAACAACGCCGCCAGTTACCTGTGCAATGGAACCAGCATCACCCGCTATGGCGGCTATCCTATTCAATCCAGCCAACCCACCTCGGCCCCTGCCGGTTCCAGTGCGGCGCTATTAATTGATGGCGTCACCCTTTGCCAGTTCGGCTATACCACATTGGATGCCACCTACGGCATGCTCACGATCTCCCTGCAGGTGACCGACTCCGGTGAGAGTGTCACCCTGGTTCGTTCCATCACCATAGAGAATCGGTCATGAAGCGGAACGCCAGACAGCATTCGGGCATTGCGCTACCGGCCATTATTTTTATGATTGTGATTGTGGCGTTGCTGGTGGGGGCCATGGCGCAATTGTTGAACGTTGCTTCCGGGGTTACCGATATTCGATTGCAGTCCAGCCGTGCCTTCTGGGCAGCAAAAGCCGGTGTCGAACGGGCGGCCTATCACATCAATGCAACCGACACCTGTGCCCCGGCAGCGGGAACGTACACCATCAATGGCGTTCAGGTGGTGGTGAATTGCAGCAGTCTGGATTACAACGAGGCAGGCAATACCACCAGGGTTTTTCAGGTTGATGTGCAGGCGCAAAGTGGCGGTGTACCCTCTGATCTGGATTTTGTTTCACGGCAATTGACGGTGGTGTTGAATGTTGAGCTATAGCCTCCGCGCTGTTATTACCCTGTTGTTCTGTTTTGCTGCCCTGTGTCAGGGTGCGGTGGCACGGGTCTTACAGGCCAATGCGGTATGCGGCGTTGACAATCAGATTATGCTCACCTTTGATTCGGTGGGCGGGCAGGCCATGCTCAAGCAATCCAGCGCGGAAACAGTGACGAACTATACACTGACGGTAAACAGCGGGGGGGCGCCAGCCATTTCCCGTGCGGTATTATCCGATGAAGGCTATCAGGTGATACTGGTGTTGGGCACAGACATGACGGCTGGCCGCACCTATAACGTTGCCGCCAGCGGGATCGAGGATATTACGGATACCGTATTCAATAACACCAGCGATGGTTTCTATTTTACCACGCAACAAAATGGTCTGGCGGCCTCCTATTGGGGTAACGATACCCTCTCGGGCAACGCTCAGTTTCAACGGGTGGACAGCGCCATTGATTTTGACTGGGGCATTTTTACTTGGCCGGCGGGGGCCTGGTTTAACGGCTTCTCCATCCGCTGGGAGGGCATGATCGAGCCGGACATCAGCGGTGACTATACCTTTCGTGCCGTATCCGAAGACGGCTCCCGGGTCTGGTTGGGTGAGGTGGGCAACAGCAATCAGATCATCAATCGCTGGGTGGATACCTATGGCACGCAGACCAGTACAGTGATCCCGCTGCTTGCCGGACAACGCTATTCCGTATTGATGGAGTTCTTCAAAGAACCGGAAGCGTTCTCTACCAAAACCGCCCATTTACAATGGCAAACACCCGCCGGCGGCAGCTTCGTGGATGTGCCCAATGCCAATTTTCATACCTGCGTGGATTCCTTCGTCAGCGATGATGGTCTGGTAGCCCACTACAAACTGGAAGGCCCTACCTGGAATGGCAGCACCGGTGAGGTGATTGATTCATCGTTTAACGGCTTGAATGGAACCAGCATTGGCAACCCTGCGTCGGTACCGGCTCAGGTGTGTAATGGCGCTGAGTTTGATGGCAATAACCTGATTCGGGTGAACGATAATCCGCTGCTGGATCTCACCAGTGAGCTGGCCATTTTGGCCTGGATTCGTATGGATGAGTATGCGCCGGGGGATCTCAGCTCGATTTTTTCGAAAGATGAAAACTATGAGTTTCATATCAATCCCAGTGGTCAGATTTACTGGTGGTGGCAAAGTACCCGCAACGGTAACACCACCCGTTCTTTTGATTCCGGCAGCGCCACCATTACCCTGGGTAACTGGCACCACATCGGCATCGTGTACTCGCAAAGTCGGCAGAGTATTTATCTGGATGGGGTGGAAGTGGCGAATCGCACCTACACCGGAGAAACCCTGGTAACCAATAGTGATCCCATGGAAATCGGCGCGGATCAGGGCATCACCTCGCGCCGCTGGCGGGGCATCATCGATGAAGTCAAACTGTATGATCGCGCCATCACTACCACGGATGTGATTGCGGACATGAACGCCACCAATCCCTGTGCCAGTGTGTTGGATGGCTTTGAAGTCACCGTCGCCAGCACCGCCAGTGTTTGTGCGCCCACCGAGGTGACGCTGCGGGCGCTGTTGGATGATGGCTCCACCTATAGCGGGTTTACCGGCACCATCAATCTCAGCACCAGTACCAATCACGGTAACTGGAGCGCGCCGGGTGCCAGTGGCAGCCTGGCGCCGGATCCGGACACAAACGACGATGGCGCGGCCCAGTACACCTTTGCAGCCGGTGATAACGGCCAGGTGGTGTTGTCACTGAGCAATACCCATGCGGATACCTTAACGGTGACGGCCAGTGAAAACGGCGGCACCGCCAGCGGCGTATCCAACGCCATCACGTTCAGTGAGAACGCGTTGGTGATTTCCACCAACGATACTCTGGGTGATGATGTGATTGCCGGCCGTGATCACGGTTTTTTGGTGCAGATGTTGAAACGTGAAACCGATGGCACAGAGTGCGGCCTGTTTGCGGAATACAACGGTGATATCGCCCTCAAGGCCTGGATCAGCCGCGGGGCGAATTTCTCCGCTGGTGCTGCTCCGGCTTTATCCGGCAGCGGCGGCAACGTAACACTGCCGGACGCCCAACCGGGCAGCAATAATTTTACCCTTGGCTTTACCCAGGGTGAAGCCACCACCACCCTGGTAACCACGGATGTGGGGGAGTACGCATTGAACCTGATGGACGACAGCTCCGGATTGGTTCTGGATATTAATAACCAGCCGGTGGTCATCAGCGCCAACACCAACGACTACACCGTGCGGCCGTTCGGGTTTGATCTATCGGCGCAATCCGGGGATGCAACGCCGCTGCCCAACCCTGCGGCCACCACGTTTGCCGGCGACGGGTTTGTGAAGGCAGGAGAACTGTTTGATGTACAGGTGCGGGCAGTGTTGTACGATGCCAACGATGATACCAGCCCGGTGGATGGCTATGCCGATGCCGGTGCGGATTTGTCTGCCAACGGCGTTACCCCCAGCTTCGGCAGTGAAGGGGAAGACGTGATCCTTTCCTCGCAACTGGTGGCCCCTGTGGGTGGGGTGGACAATGGTCTGGCCGGTGCAACCGTGGCGCTGGCCAACACCTTCAGCAGTGGTGTGGCCACCACGGCGGTGCGTTTTGATGAAGTGGGGATCATTCAGCTGGACGCCGGCTTGCAAAGCGGTGGCTATTTGAACTCGGGCCGCAACGTTACCGGCAGGATAGACAATGTGGGGCGTTTTTACCCGGATCAGTTTCTGCTGGCGGACAACACGCCGCAATTGCGCAATGGCCCGGACCCGGCCACCTGGAGCTGCGACATGACCTATCAGGGGCAAGCTTTTGGCTTTGTGGCGGAACCCATCATCACAGTGACCGCGGTGAACACCCTGGGGGCGACCACCGAAAACTATGAGGGGGATTTCTGGAGCCTGCCGCAACTGACCCACGAAGTGTTGCTGGACCCCGCCAGTGTGGCCGCAGGTTCGGCCTGCCTGGATGGCTTCGGTGGTATTGATGGGGCCTGTTTTGATGTCAGCATCAGCGGTGCCGGCTGGCTTTCCCGGGCAGCGGGGATCGGTCTGTACAGCACCACTTCCCATGGGCTAACCATCGCCAAGTTGAATGACCAGCCCGATGCCGGCGATGTACCCTGGAATCCGTTACTGGATTATCGGATTTCGGATGCGGCTTTAACCGTCACCGAAAGCAACGGTGACCGTATTTGCTATCAGCCTGCGGGCAGTTGCAGCGAGTACGTGCTGGAGGATATCAGTGGAGTGGAGCTGCGTTACGGCCGGGGCTGGATTGATAACCGTTATGGTTCGGTGCAGACGCCCTTGATCATGACCCTGCGCCTGCAATACTGGAACAGCGCCGGGGCGTTTATCAATAACACCGATGATAACAATGCCTGTCTGGGAACCTTGGTGTTATCCAGCGATGTTGAGTTGGCGCAGTACAGCGGTAACCTGGATGCGGGGGAAACCAGCGTGGGTGGAATTGCGCAGGCGCCGGGGTATGCCCTGATCAGTTTGACCGCGCCGGGTTATGATGGCGCCGATAACCCCAATTCCGGCCGCGCGACCCTGCGGTGGTTGTTGGATGCAGATACCAGTGACAACGATCCCGGTGAAGAATGCGGTGAGCACTGGCTCTGCTATGATTTTAACGGCGATGGTTTGCGACAGAACCCCTATGGTACCGCGGTTTTCGGTGAACAGTCCGACGACAGACCGCTGTTGTTCATGAGGGAATCCTATCGTTAGCCCATGACGTTAGATTTTGGAGGCGATGCCAATGGAAAAACCACTGATCTCGTCACTGTCCTTATCGTAATAGTTCATGTATTCCACGTTCAGGCTCAGGTTGCGGTCCAGGCTCAGGTCCACCCCAAAACCATAAGACACATCTGTTTCGCTTTCGGACTCATTGCCAAAATTCGGATTGGAGTATTCCAATTCCACTCGGGTAAAACCCAGAATGGCGTAGGGATAAAAGCTGGGCCCGGCCGGGATGCCCGCCCGCAGGTAGCCGCCGATCATGCTGTTGAGTTCCACATCGGTTTCAAAGACCCCGGACCCCACTGAGTCGTCGCCAACCCCAAGGGTGACCCTGACTTCGCCACCGATGTTGTCATTGGCCATGGCCCCCAGGCGCCCGGTAACCCCCGTGAGGGAGGCATCGGCACCTCTTACGTCGGTTGCATCGGCATCCAGGAAGACAATACTGCCCCCGGCGTAAGGATCGGCAGCCATCGCAGAACCTGCGGCCAGCAAGGTGAGTACAAAGGCGGAATGGGTTATTACTGATTTCATATTGGTCTCTCCGTTGTAATAAACAGGTCCAAGGCCTGTTATGAACGCGTTTATACCATAGGTGGGCTTAACTGAATGTGAGCTGAATCAGGCCTTTGAAAATGGAGGTTGCCCGGCACCCGGTTGACCAAGGTTAATAATAGGAGGCGGCAAAAGTGTTTAGAATAGCGCTTAGCATTATCAACGGAGTCATTGAACAGGGGTGTGTATGTTGATTGCCTTGGGCACGGTGCTGGGTGGGATTGGATTATTTTTGATCGGTATGATGTTGCTGACCGATGGTCTGAAGCAGTCCGCCGGGGATAAACTGGATCTGTATCTGCATCGCAGCACCAACACCAAACGGCGCGGTTTTTTTTCCGGCTTTTTATTGACGGCGCTGGTACAGAGTTCCAGCGTGGTCACCGTGGCCACCATTGGGTTCGTCAATGCCCGCCTGCTGTCCATGGGGCAGGCGGTGTGGGTGGTGTTCGGCAGCAATGTGGGCACCACCATGACCGCCTGGATCGTGGCCCTGATAGGTTTCAAAGTGCAGGTACAGCTGTTTGCCCTGCCGATGGTGGGGGTGGGAGCGTTCCTGCAGGTGCTGGGGCGTGGTGCCCGCTGGCGGGCCCTGGGCAGTGCGCTTACCGGTTTTGGTCTGTTGTTCGTGGGATTGGACTTCCTCCAGGGCAGTATGTCCGCCTATCAGGATCAGCTGCTGTTTCTGGACGAGGGCGCCTTTGATGTACCGCATGTCTTACTGCTGCTGGCGTTGGGCTTCCTGCTGACGGTGATCATGCAGTCCTCCAGCGCCTCCATGGCGATGATACTGACCCTGGTCAACGGCGGGCTCATTCCGCTTTCCCTGGGGGCTGCCGCCGTGATCGGCGCGAACGTGGGCACCACCTCTACTGCGTTGCTGGCGACCCTGGGGGCCACCGCCAATGCCAAGCGGGTGGCCTGGGCTCATGTGGCGTTTAATATCACGGCCGGGTTTGCCGCCTTGCTGTTGTTGCCCCTGGTCTCGGGTTTGTTTACAGAGGCCTATAACCGGCAGTTGATGGGCGGCAACGCTGCGTTCTGGCTTGCCATCTATCATTCACTGTTTAATCTGGCGGGGGTGATGATCATGATCCCGCTGGAACCCCGGGTCACACGCTTTTTATCGCGGCGCTTCGGCAAGCGCGAAAGCGCCCATCTGCGCTTGCGTTTTCTGGATAAAAATATCGTGCAGATGCCGCCTCTGGCCCTGCAATCCATCAGTAAGGAGTTGGATAATCTGGCGCAATTGGTGGCGTCGATCATTGTGCGTGAAGAAAACGGCCCGGATACCCATGAACAGATTCAAACCCTGTTTGAATTGCTGGAGAAATTTGATGGCTACGTAGTGGCCACCTTGCGTCAACCCATGGCCCATGTGAACGCGGATGCCTTCAGTAAAATCATTAAATGCAGTCAGAGCCTCGCCAATGCCCTGCAGTGGTACCAACTTACACTGAAGTCCGATGCCAGGCCCAAGGATTCAGCCTTTGAAGCGATCCTGTTGCCGTTTGAGGCGAGTTTTCGCCGTTTTATCCAGGCCGTGGCCGGTGAGGAACCCAGAGAACGGATCAGTGAGAAACTGGATGCAGTACTGCTGGATGCCGAACGCGTCAACCGGGAAGTGTTTTCACGTCTGCGCAGCCACGAGGTATTCAGTCACGATGTGAGTCAGGCGACGCAATGGGTTGCCTGGCACCGCCGCATTGCCCAGCAGATGATGAAGGTGCTGAAGCGCGCAGACGAAATAGACGACCTCATGCATGAGCCGGAGATCATCCGCAACCCGGCCAGTGACGCCTCTTGAGAGTGGGTGACCGGTGGCCCCGCATCTGTTAACGTAACCCGCACTTGTTGATTGCAACTGTTACCAGGTTGTGTCAGCAGTTACCGGAATATGAAAGGAAAGGTGATTCGAATGATCCAGACAGTGGCGATAACTGGTGCTTCTTCCGGTATTGGAAAAGCGCTTGCCTATGAGTTTGCCCGGCGCAGTATCCATCTGGCGTTGCTGGCCCGGCGCCAGGAGGTGTTGGAAGAAATTGCGGCCGATATCCAGCGGCAGTACCCTCAGGTCAAGGTGCACTGCATCGCCCTTGATGTGGCCGACACCGACAGCATATTGCCGGTGCTGGAACAAGCGCAGGCGCAGCTGGGGCAACTGGATTGTGTGGTTGCCAATGCAGGTATTACCGGCGTCAATAAAACCGGCGCCGGGGATTTCGCCAAGGATCAACGTATTATCCAGATTAACCTGGTAGGCGGTATGGCCACCATTGACGGTGCTGCGCGGATTTTTCGGCAGCAGGGCAAGGGTACGGCAGTGGGGATTTCCTCGGTGTCGGCGTTTAAGGGTATTCCCGGCAGCGCGGCCTATTCCGCATCAAAAGCCGGCTTCAGCAGTTACCTGGATACCACTCGGATTGAACTCAAGAAACACGGCATCAGCGTGGTGGCGGTACACCCCGGATTTGTCAAAACCGACATTGCCCCCAACATGGAAAAGTATCCTTTTGTGATCAGTGCCGAAAAAGCCGCGAAAGATATCGTTGACGGTATTGTGAAAGGTAAAGCCAACATCATCGTACCGGCGCTGCCCTGGTCGGTGTTGGGGCGGGTCATGCCGATGGTGCCGGACAGCATTATCGAAAAGGCTTTTTGATGGAATCCCACTGGCTGTCAATGGCAAAACGCTTGCAGGCTCTGGCCCAAACCGGTCAGCAGTTTACCGGTTGTGATTTTGATCGCGAGCGCTATCAGGAAATAGAATCCATTGCCCAGTGCATGCTGGCGCAGTTGGGTGCGGTGCCTCTTGAACAGGTGCGGGGTTTGTTTGCCACCGGGGAGACGGGTTATGTAACGCCCAAGGTGGAAGTGCGGGGTGCGGTGATACGAGGGGGCCGGATTTTATTGGTACAGGAAAAGGAAGACGGGCGCTGGGCCATGCCCGGAGGCTATGCTGACGTTGGTTTATCGGCAGCGCGCAATGTGGAAAAGGAAGTGCAGGAAGAAGCCTGCCTTACGGTAACGGCAAAGCACTTGTATGCGTTACGCCATAAAGCCAGTGGCGGGTATCCGGCCGATGCGCGGGATTTTTATAAGCTGCACTTTATCTGCGAATGCGATGGCAAGAGCAAGCCTGCAGCGGGCCTGGAAACCCATCAGGCGGATTTTTTTGCACCGGATGACCTGCCGCCGTTGTCGTTGGGTAAAAACCTTGAAGAAGACATACAGGCCGCCTTTGTGGCGGCATCCGCTGCGCATCCACAGACTTGGTTTGACTAACCGGGTTAGCGGCGGTGCCTTGTTTTTATTCTTAGAGATGATTTCTATATATCCAATTGCCCATTGTGAGCACGGCCATCTTATCTACACTTATGAGATGGTCAGGGATCGATGGCGAGGCTGACGTGGGTGCAGTAAAAGTATTGGTGGTGGATGATGATCGGACGGTGCGTAATGTCATTTGCCGTGCCTTGTCGGAAGAGTATGAAACCGTTACCGCAGAAAACGGCCTGGATGGAATAGAAAAAGTCCAGTCGGAAAACCCGGATTTTGTTTTGCTGGATGTGGAAATGCCGGGGCTGAATGGATACGAAGTCTGTGATCGCCTAAAGCAGAACCCCGCTACCCAGGATAAACCCGTGTTGTTTCTATCCAGCCACAGCAGTTTGCGCGAGCGCATGCTGGGCTACGAGATGGGGGCAACGGATTACATCGTCAAACCCTTTGCAACCGATGAGCTGCTGGCCAAACTCAGATTGCTGGGTCAGTTCAAGCGTGATCGTGAGGCACTGGATCTGCGTGCACAAAGTGCCTCTGCCACGGCGTTTGTGGCCATGCGCGGTTCCAGTGAATTGGGCCTGGCTATCCAGTTTATCGAAGCCACCTACAATGCAGCGGACTTTGATACCATCGCCCGGCGCTTTTTTGATGTGACCAATCAGTTGGGCCTGAACTGCAGCCTGATGTTTCAAACCCGCCTCAACCGACAGTTTTTCAGCGCCAGGGGTACGGTCTCACCGTTGGAGCAGGAAGTGATGGCAACGCTGTATGATGCCGGTAAACGCTTCAATGATTTTGGCTGTCGCACCCAGATCAACTATTCACGGGTGGCGTTGCTGGTAAAAAACATGCCGTTGGAAGATCAGGAAGCCTATGGGCGTTACAAGGATTTTTTACCCACCATGCTGGGTTCCACGGATGCCAAGATCAAGGCGCTGGATACGGAGTGGGCGCTGGTGGAGCAGACCCGCAACCTGACCCATTCCTTCGGTGTTGTGCGGGAAACATTGGTGCAGGTGGGCAGTAACCTGCAGAGCACTCAGAGCGAGGTGCTGTTGTTGCTGCGTCAGACCATCGAAGAACTGGATGACCGGATTCCCCGGTTGGGGTTGGAGGATGATCAGGAAAAATACTTGATTACCACCCTGGACGGCGCCTTGCAAACCACCCACGGCATAATTGAAAGCGGCGAGAGCGCGCGGGCTTCATTTCAAACGGTGTGTCGGTTGTTGGAGCATTTATCGGAGCGGCAACAGGCGCTGTTGAAAGGCGTGATAGAGCAACCGGCGCCCTGCTCGCCCCACGCAGGTGGGGCGTCTCAGGATCAGGATATTACCGGTGATGTTGAATTGTTCTGAAGCGGCTCTGATTATTCGTCGCTGTCGTCATCGTCGTCGGAATTGTTGCCGTTCATTCCCAACTCTTTGATCTTCCGGGTCAGGGTGTTGCGCCCCCAGCCCAGCAATTCGGCCGCATCCCGGCGCCGTCCGGCGGTATGCTTCAAGGCCGTTTCAATCATGATACGCTCAAAGGCCGGTACCGCTTTGTCCAGCAGCCCCCGCTGACCCCGGGCCAGCGCCTGATCGGCCCAGGCACGCAGGCCCTGCTCCCAGTTGGATGAGGCATCCTGTGAGCCGTGGGATTCCTGCAGCTCCGGCGGCAGATCACTGATCAGTACTTCGCGGCCGGACGCCATGACTGTTAACCAGCGGCAGGTGTTCTCCAACTGACGCACGTTACCTTTCCAGTCCAGCGTCATCATGTATTCTTCGGTTTCGGGCAGTAATACCTTGGTTTCCACGTTCAGTTCTTTGGCGGCTTTCTGCAGGAAATGCCCGGCCAGTTGTGGAATGTCCTCGCGCCGCTCATTGAGTTTGGGCAGGTGAACGCGGATGACGTTCAGGCGGTGGAACAAATCCTCGCGGAATTTACCGTCTTTAACCAGTGTTTCCAGATTCTGGTGTGTTGCGGCAATGATACGCACATCCACCTTTACTGCGGTGTGTCCGCCCACACGGTAGAAGGTGCCGTCCGCCAGCACCCGCAGCAAACGGGTTTGCGCATCCAGTGGCATATCGCCGATTTCATCCAGAAACAGGGTGCCGCCGTTGGCCTGCTCAAAGCGGCCCTGGCGTTGGGCCGCCGCCCCGGTAAAGGCGCCTTTCTCATGCCCGAACAGCTCCGATTCAATCAGATCCTTGGGAATGGCCGCCATGTTGAGGGCGATAAAGGGTTTGTCGGAGCGGGGGCTGTGGCGATGCAGCGCACCGGCCACCAGTTCTTTACCGGTTCCGGATTCACCGTTGATCAGCACGGTAATATTGGAGTGGGATAAACGGCCGATGGCGCGAAACACTTCCTGCATGGCCGGTGCTTCACCGATGATGTCGGTGTTGTTGTTGATCACCGGTTCCCCACCGGTTGCCTGTTGCTCCTGGCTGTGGGTCACGGCCCGTTTCACCAGGGAGACGGCATCGTCCAGGTCGAAGGGTTTGGGCAGGTATTCAAAGGCACCGCCCTGGTAGGATTGCACCGCGCTGTCCAGATCGGAGTGGGCGGTCATGATGATCACCGGCAGATTCGGAAAGTTATCCTGAATATGAGCCAGCAACCCCAAACCGTCGGTACCCGGCATGCGCACATCCGTAATAATCACATCCGGCTGCGTGTTGCGCAGTTTGTTCATGGCCGAGTCGCCGGACTCGAACGTTGATGTGTGAATGCCTTCCTGTGACAAGGCTTTTTCCAGTACCCAGCGAATGGATTTATCATCATCAATAATCCAGACGTTTTCATCACCCTGCATGATTCTACGCTCCAACATTGGTTTGCTCTTCCGGTTGTTCCAGAGGCAGCAATAGTCTAAAAGTGGTTTTACCCGGGCTGCTTTCGCATTCCACCAACCCGTGGTGTTGATTAATAATGGATTGCGAGATTGAAAGTCCCAGACCAGTCCCGCTGGCGCGGCCACTGATCATGGGATAAAACATCGTTTCCTGCATTTCCTGACTGATGCCCGGGCCGTTGTCTTCGATTTCCACCAGTAGGATCAGGCGGTGCCGGGTATGGCCGATGGTGAACTGGCGCAGGGCGCGGGTGCGCAGAATCACCGTTGGGTTTTTCTGCTCCTCATCGTCCATCAGAGCCTGTTTGGCGTTGCGCACAATGTTCAGGATGGCCTGAATCAATTGATCCTTATCGCCGCACATTTCCGGCAGGCTGGGGTCGTAATCCCGTTCAATTACCACCGGGTCGCCGGTTTCGGCGGTCAATACCGAGCGCACCCGCTCCAGAATCTCGTGGATATTGATCTGCGCCCATTTCGGTAATTTGCGGGGCCCAAGCATCTGGTCCACCAGGTTTCGCAGACGGTCCACTTCGGCGATGATGATGTCAGTGTATTCCCGCAGGGAGTCATCCGGCAGTTCCCTTGCCAGAAGCTGTGCTGCGCCACGTATCCCCCCAAGAGGATTCTTGACTTCATGGGCTACCCCGCGCACCAGGGCCCGGGTGGCATGGTGGGCGTTGATCAGGTTGTCTTCCCGACTGATACGCATCAGCCGGTCCAGTGGCCGCAGTTCCAGTAACAGGCTGTGGGTGTGGGTGTTTTCCCGAATCGGTGTAATGGTGTAGTCCACCGTGGCCTGCTGCGGGTTGTTCAGTATATAGACCTGGGCTTCCCGTTTGGTGAAGGGGTGCAGGTCACGCAGCGCGGTTTCCAGATCCGCCTGGGTGGTCTGGTCTTTGTCGTGAATCAGCATGTTAATGGCCATGCCCGCCAGTTGTGAGGAGCTGGCGGCCATCAACTGCTCGGCCGCGGGATTAACGAATTGAACTTTCAGTTGTTCGTCCAGCAACACCACAGCGGTGGTGAGGTGGTCCATCAGGCGACGGGACTGATCGTAATTGGTTGATACCCTTACTGTATTCACTGGATTCATGTGGACCTCAAAAGCTATGGAAGTAGCCAATGCAAAATCCAAACCACCTATGTGGCGGTGGGTAGACTTTGGTGCGCAAAGCAGGAGAAAGGGCCAAAATCGTGATCCTTAGCCGCAACAAAATCCCTCTTTTGGCGCTGGCAAGTCGGTGAATTACGAGTTGAATTGGTACATGGGCACTTGGGATGCCCTCTATTGGGTTTCCCAAGTGCAGTTAAGGAGGAATATTAGGCTATGGTCGCTTGTCTGTGAACCAATATGGTGCAAGCAAATTGCGGGAGTTACTTTTTGGGGCCACCGACTGCGGATCGCTTCACATAAAAGGTTACGGTGTCGCTTTTACCTACTTCTTTGCCTTTATTGTCAATGGCGGCCACATAGGCTGCGTATTCCCCGCGATCCAGATTGTTGAGCTTGAATGTGTTGGTTCGCTTCGGCTCGCCGTAGGCTGAACCATTGAAAAACAGCTGCAGTTTGTCGGTATTGCGCAGGGCAGGGGATAAGGCCACCTGCACGGTCACTTCCCCACCGTTGTTAACGAAATGCTCGCCGTCACCGGGGAGAATGATGGTCATCTTGTTGTAGCTGAATTCCGCTTCCGTTTCCGTGGCCGGTGCGGTATCCACCTTGGGAATGATGGCGGGTATGGTGGGAACAGGCTGAACATCCAGCTCTTCCGCGCCCTTGACCGGTTCATCGGTAAATACGGTGTTGCCGCTGTCGTCGGTGTACTTATACACCTTGGCCGCCAGGACAGGGGTGCTAATCAGGGCCAGGATGGCCACTATCGCCGGGGTGCGGATCATCTTGCTGCTCCATGGTCGTGGTTATTTACTCATTAAAAACCATTTAGAGTTCCTTATACAAAAAAAGCTCCCAAAAATGGGAGCTTTTTCCGTTCCTGCAGGATCGCTCAGGCGCTTAGCAAGAGTAGTACATGTCGAACTCAACCGGGTGAGTGGTCATGTTCAGGCGTTCTACTTCGCCGCGTTTCAGGTCAATGTAACCACCGAGCATGTCTTCGGTGAACACGCCGCCTTCGGTGAGGAAGTCGCTGTCCGCTTCCAGTGCATCCAGAGCCTGGGACAGGGTGGACGCTACCGTTGGGATCGCAGCGGCCTCTTCGGCCGGCAGGTCGTACAGATCCTTGTCCGCAGCATCGCCGGGGTGAATCTTGTTCTTGATCCCGTCCAGACCGGCCATCAGCATGGCGGCAAAGCCCAGGTAGGGGTTGGCGGTTGGGTCAGGGAAGCGAACTTCGATACGGCGGGCTTTCGCGCTGCTAACCCAGGGTATACGGATGGAAGCAGAACGGTTACGGGCAGAGTAAGCCAGCATAACAGGCGCTTCAAAGCCGGGTACCAGACGCTTGTAAGAGTTGGTGGAAGCGTTGGTGAAGGCGTTGATCGCGCGCGCGTGCTTGATGATGCCGCCGATGTAGTACAGGGCTTCTTTGGACAGACCGGCGTACTCGTCACCGGCAAACAGGTTTTTGCCGTCTTTGGACAGAGACTGGTGGCAGTGCATACCGGAGCCGTTGTCACCTACCAGCGGCTTGGGCATGAAGGTGGCGGTTTTGCCGTAGGCATGGGCCACGTTGTGTACGCAGTACTTGAGGATCTGTACTTCGTCTGCCTTGGCTACCAGGCTGTTGGGGCCAACGCCGATCTCACACTGGCCCGCGGTGCCCACTTCGTGGTGGTGTACTTCGATGTGCAATCCCATTTGCTCCATAGCGGCACACATGGCGGCACGCAGGTCATGGAGGGAATCAACGGGAGGAACGGGGAAGTAACCGCCTTTAACACCTGGGCGGTGACCGATGTTGGCACGGTCGAAATCTTCATTGGATACCCAGGCCGCCTCTTCGGAATGGATAGAGTACATGGAGCCGCTCATGTCGGATTTCCATTGTACGGAATCGAAAACGAAGAATTCGGGCTCCGGGCCAAACAGGCAGCCATCGGCGATGCCGGTGGACTTCAGGTACTCTTCTGCACGACGGCCAACAGAGCGGGGATCGCGCTCGTAACCTTGCATGGAGGAAGGTTCAACGATGTCGCAGCGCAGGTTCAGGGTGGTTTCGTCGGTAAAAGGATCGATTACCGCAGTGCTGTCATCCGGCATCAGGATCATGTCGGATTCGTTGATGCCTTTCCAGCCGGCGATTGAGGAGCCGTCAAACATTTTACCGTCAGTGAAGAAGTCGTCTCCGATTTCGCCAACCGGCAGGGAAACGTGTTGTTCTTTACCGCGAGAATCGGTGAATCGCAGATCAACCCAGCGAACATTATTTTCTTTGATAAGAGAAGTGGTCTTTGCAGACATTCTTGTGTGTCCTCCAATGGATATTGAGATTAGGGGGTGTGACCAAGTGAAGAAGTCTCTGCCGAATCCCCCTGGGGTGTCGACAGCCCCAACCGACAGTTGCGAAGAATTAGTCGATCCACAATGCGGATGTATTGGTCTTGCCTCACAGGAAAGCAAAATATATGCCATTGGATTTTGAGTTGAAAGGGGCTCAGGTCAGTAATCGGAAGTTTTTTTTGGTCACTGACGCAGCCCACTAATGGTGCGGGCTCCAGAGAGGCGTGCACAGGCCATAATACAGCCTGTTCAAGGCCTTGAGCTGTAGTGAAAAAACAACCTGCACCAATAAAGGGCGGCCGGAAGCCGTTGTGGTCCAATGTGGTGCGTCACGCCCCTATTTGGGGCGCTAGGATTCGCAGACCTCGATCACAATGGTGATTTCCCGGTCAAGCTCCTGACTGGAGATCACTTTATGGCCATTTACCCGGCACCAGGCGGGGATGTCGTGCAGTACACCGGGGTCGGTGGCCAGCACCTGAAGCTGGTCCCCCGGTTGCAGTTGCTGGACGGCATTCTGGGTTTTGATGACCGGCATCGGGCACAATAGCCCACGGGCATCGAGTTGTTGTTGGTTCATGGCAGATCCTCCGGGCGCCTATGATAACCATTACCGATGCTTAAGAATATATGTCCTGTATGGGGTGGCTTTTATGCGGGAACATTCTTTCCCTGCGGCAGGTTTAAGGCTTATCTTTAAAAGGTTGTCAGCACCTGGGCCAATGGAGACACAGGAGGTGTGCCATGCCAGTCCGATCCGTTACTGAATATCTTGATCAGAACAAAGTTGATTATCATGCCTGCAATCACGCGCCCGCGGTTACTTCGCTCGAGGTTTCCCAATCCAGTCATATACCGGCGGCCAATTTGGCCAAGACGGTGATCTGCAATGCCGATGGTGAGCTGGTGATGGCAGTGTTACCGGCTCATCAGCACGTGGATTGCCGGGTGTTGCAGGATCTGTTGCAGGCTGAAACCTTGCGGCTGGCGGAGGAGAGTGAGTTTGCCGATCGCTTTCCACTGTGTGAGCTGGGCGGCATGCCGCCATTGGGTGAGCTTTACCGTATGCCGGTGTACATGGATGAGTCGCTGCTGGGGGCGGACTGGATCGCTTTCAACGCCGGTACGCACACAGAAGTGATAAAAATGGACACCGGGGTGTTCAAGCGTTTGGTGAAACCCACCCTGTGTAATTTTGCTGTGACACATTAAAGGAGGCCTGGATGCCTGCGTCAGCTTATATAGCCAGTGTTGGTTTTTGAGGGCAGGTTTGGTCGTTACTGGAAGTCTTTCCCGTTCTCGATGTCGCCGATGTAAATGCCCAGATCGGTTTGGTGGGTAACATGTCCATTGCATTGATTTTATTCAGAGCTTCCTTGTCGCACTGATCCAGGCTTGCTGGTACGTGTGCATAATTAGGTTCCATGCGTTCTATCCTTTTAATGTGTTGCTCCTAAGAATAGAGACACAGTGCGCACAACTATCTATCGAGAAAAGAACAGACTGAAGTAGAGGCTGACTATGGATACCCAGTATATCGATGTCACCCATGGGCTGGCGCTTCCAGGCAATAAAAAAACAGTTTTTATCAATACTTTGATACGTGAAGCTCCCCCGCAATAGGCGGCAAAGGCGCAAACTGTTGCAATCATGCCGATTTGATAAAGATATGTGAAATCCTGTTGGTACAGGAGTCGCTGAAACTGGGTGTCGTTGCGAACCAGAAAAGCGGACAGCAATACAAACGAGAAGAAAACGATAAAGCCAAAGCCTGTGGCCAACAGAACTCTTTGCACAATTGGT
This sequence comes from Ketobacter sp. GenoA1, assembly GCF_003671475.1. Taxonomy (NCBI): domain Bacteria; kingdom Pseudomonadati; phylum Pseudomonadota; class Gammaproteobacteria; order Pseudomonadales; family Ketobacteraceae; genus Ketobacter; species Ketobacter sp. GenoA1. The sequence goes on from NZ_RCHM01000032.1 coordinate 68,290, forward strand.
TGAACAGGATTCATATGATCTTCAGTCAAATCGATAAAACACTGATGTCTTTCATGATTTAGTTCCAGTTCTGCAGTGACGCATAAATGTAACGCTGGCTGGCGTGTGGAACTGCTTTGTCAGTGCCTGTTTTATTGGAAACGGGCAGGCTTTTCACCCCCGGCGCAGGAGTCATCATTCATTCGGCTGAGTGACAAACCCCAACTTTTCCAGCCCCGCCCGTTGCACTGCTGCCATCACTTTAATGACGTGTTCGTAAGTCACGTCTTTGTCGCCCCGCAGGTGAATTTCCGCTTGTTCGGCTTTACCGGCTTCTTGCGCCAGCCTGGATTCCAGTTCAGCGAACGCGATGACATCATCGTTCCAGTGAATGTCGCCTTCGGCAGTGACGCTGATGGCAATGGTTTCCGGCTTCAGTTCATTGGGCGTGTTGCTGGCCTGGGGCAGGTCCACCTTGACGGAATGGGTGAGCACCGGAACCGTAATAATGAATATAATCAGCAATACCAGCATGACGTCCACCAGGGGGGTCATGTTGATCTCGCTCATGGCTTCGTCGTTGTCGTCCAGTCCGCTGCCGAAGGCCATGTTATTTCGCCTCCCGCTTGGAAAAGGGCGTGACATTTTTGCTGTTGTTTCTGGCGATGGGGGAGCCGGTCAGGTAGAAGGCATGCAATTGATGGGCGAAGCGGTTCAGGCGCCCCAGGATCAATTTGTTCTGGCGTTGCAGCCCGTTGTAGCCCAGCACTGCGGGAATGGCCACTGCCAGCCCAAATGCCGTCATGATCAGGGCTTCACCCACCGGGCCGGCCACTTTATCGATGCTGGCCTGGCCGGATACGCCGATGCCCACCAAGGCGTGATAAATCCCCCAAACCGTACCGAACAGGCCGATGAATGGCGCAGTGCTGCCCACCGAAGCCAGAATCGACAGGCCCTTCTGCAAACGCTCGCTGCCCTCATCAATGGAACCGCGCAGACTGGTGGTCAGCCAGTCGGCCAACGGCAGCTTGCCGTGCAGGTCCTCATGATGATTGACATGGTGGTCCAATGCGGTCTGGCCATCTTCCACCAGTTTGTGAAACGGGTTTTGCTGGCGTCCGCTGCTGATGATCTGCAACCCTTCACCCAGGCTGCGGGCATGCCAGAAGTTTTGGGTGCTGTTGGCCACCCGCCGCAGACGCAACAGGCCCACTGTGCGCACCAGCATCACATACCAGGAAAGCACGGACATGGCCAACAGAATAATGGCCACGCCTTTAATGACGGGATCACCCTGTTGCCACAGGGCGGCGATGCCGTAGGGATTGTTATCCATGCTTACGCTCCTTTTGGGTCAGCCTTTCAAACTGAAGGTGACCGGTTGCAAATATCGATAGTCAATGGGTTGTCCGCCACGGGTGGCGGGGTTGTATTTCCAGCGGCGTACCGCCTCCATGGCGGACTTGTCCAGTCGTGGGTAGCCGCTGGACTCCTTGATCGTGATCTCTTCCACGGTACCGTCTTTCAGTACCATCAGCTCCAGAACGACGGTGCCTTCTTCGCCCCGGCGGCGGGATAATCGGGGATAAGCCGGTGCCGGGTTATTACGGTGCTTGGCATCAATCCGGGGTACGGTAACCGGTGCCCCCGCCGCGGAATTGGGTGTGGCCTGGGTGGCGGCGGTGGTTTTTGGTGGCGGTGGGTCGGCCGCCACGGTTTCGGCGGGAGGCTCGGGCGGTGGTGTGACGGCCTTTTCCGGCTGCGCTTTAGTCTGCGGTTTTTCCACCGGCTTGGGCTTGGGCTCGGGCTTTGGTTCAGGCTCGGGTTTGGGCTCAGAGAGTATTGGTTTTTCTTTCGGTTGCGGCTCGGGCTGCGGTGGTTTGCTGGCAGCGGCAGGGGGTTGTACCACATCCGCAGGCGGTGCATCGATGAGTACGCCATTGATGGTTGGCAGTTGGTCAGCAACGGGCGCTGACGGTGGCCAGAGAGACGCGGTGGCCAGGGCGCCGCCGTGAATCAGCAACACCACCACCAGTGCCAGACTGTTAACCCATTTGCTTTCCACAATCCGTACAACCCATCGGCGACTTACACAGGCGCCCACTATAAATGATAATTGTTCTCATTTCTAGTGGTTACACGTACCAGGCCTGCTGGATGTCGTCGGCCGGCATGGGGGCCACCTCCAGCAGCTGGGCCACGCCATTTTTGTCCTGAATTTCAACGGTCACCCGCTCGCTGTGCTTGCCCTGGCTGAAGCGGGTGGCAATGCGTGCGGCGGTGAGCAGGTCATCCTTTGTGGGAGCACCGTCCACCAGGCTCAGTGGCCCACCGTGGCTGACGCACTTGATGGAATGGAACTGCTTTTTATAGCCGCTCAGAAAATTGTTCTCCCCTTCTTCCCGGCTGATGATGACCTTGTAATGCCGGGCAGGGCGGATATGGCGCCCCACCTTTAACAGCATGATGTCGTCCAGTTCGTAATCCTTGCGGCCGCGGGCGGTCCACAGGTCCGCCAGTTTGCGGGAATAGCTTTCATCGGTTAGGAAGCAGCAACCGCCACTGGGCTGGGCAAAGTCCTCCAGGCCGAATTCCTGTGCCAGGGCGATCTGCGGTTTGCGATTGCGGCCGTTGAAATCGTACAACTGATCCCGGTCTACCCAGCCCTCCCGTTCCGGCAGGGTGGGGGGCAGCAATTTGGCGCACAGGGGGCGCAGCAGGCGGTCTTCGGCGCCGGATTCCCGGGCAATCAACGGCATGGTTTCCTTGCGCTGGGATTTTGGGCGCTGCCCTATAACTTCGCCGGTAATGATAAAATCAAAGCCTTTGTCATCGGCGATCTCTCGGGCTTTGTTGAGCATGGCCCGGGCTTTGTCCACCATGAAAATCTTGCAGTCCAGGCAGGGGTTCAGGTTGGCGCCGTAGCCATGCTGGGGGTTCAATACAATCTTTTTGTATTCTTCTGAAATGTCCACAATGTTCATGCGGATGCCCAGCTGCTCCGCCACCCATAAGGCGTTGTTGCGCTTCTGTTTTTCCTTGTCTTTCTTGCGGATGGCGTGGGTGTGGCCCTCAACGCAGAAACCGGTGTAAAAATTGACGCCTTCGACAATAATGCCTTGTTTTTGAACGGCTTTTACCGCCAGCATAGAGTCCAGCCCACCGGAAATCAGAGCAATTGCTTTTCGTTGCATAGCCATGGATACCCACTATCTGGTTCAGGGATCTCGTAAAGAGACTGTATTGAATTAAGGGCCGCGCATTATACAGAAAACCGCTGAAAAGTCATCGTACAGACGTTTACGTTCTTTCACTTTAAGTTCGCTAGAACCTTTGGTTATACTGGCTCCGTGTGAAAACAGACCGGCCTGTTCCGGCGTTTTCAGCGTGACTAAGGAATGACACTTATAATTCAAGTTAAGGTGAAATCAATGGGGAACTATAAATATCTGGCGGCAGGCTTGCTGTTGCCCGTTTTCTTGCTGGCGGGTTGCGGTGGCGGCGGTGGGGGCAGTGATGTCTTTGAGGATGACGACTCTGAGAATCAGCGCACCATTTCCGATTCCACTGAAGAGCAGGAGCAAGAGCAGGATGATGAATCCACTCCGACGAACTCCGATGGCATCAGTTATCTGCCACTGAGCGTGTACGAGAGTTTCAAAGAGTTTTCAGGGGCAGATCAGGACGGCGTGTTCGCATCGGATTATGATGCGCCATGGATCAAATCCTATTTGATCAGCCCGGTGGCGTCCGCCACCCTGCAACCAGTGGCCAATGCCCAGGTTGCCAACTACTCGGTTAAGGTGGACGGCATTGAGATCTCCCCGGCGGAAAGTTTTCCCCTGTTGCAGAAAGTGATCGGTGTGCCCACCAGTCTGCAGACCGCGCTGGTATTTGATATCAGTGGCAGTATGTCGGATGTGAGCATGCAGGCGCTGGTGGATGAGGCGAAAACCTATCTGGCTCAGGTGCAGCTGAGTTCCAACCCGATGATCGCGTCACAGCAATTCACGCTCTGGGTGTTTGCCAATGAGCCGAGGGAGCTGACCTCCGGCTTCACTAACGACATAGGGACACTGAATGGTTTGCTGGATCAGATTGTCACCCTGTATGACGCCGTGGACCTGGGCTATGGCACCAGCATTCACCGTACCGTGGTGGAAGCAATCGGCCGCTACAACAAAGATGATTATGCGTTTGATGCCGATGGCGACAATGATCTGGTGGACCGTGCCAGCAAAAACGGCATCGCCCTCAGTCAGTTGGTGATCTTCTCCTCCGGTTCCGAGACATCCCTGGAGATGGATGTTGAAACCATGTCCAAAGCGATTCAGTCGCAGGCGTTTGTCAAATACACCGGTGCCTCCACCAGTAACACCCGCTATCAATATAAACCGGTGTTTTACTATGTGGTGGGCGGCACTGCCGTTGGTGAAACGTACACGCCGTTGTCCGTGCTGGCGGAAGCAACCGATAACCTGACCCTGGTGGCTGGCGAATACAGCTATGCTGAATCCCTCATTGCCAATCAAATCAATGCAGTGGAAGAGCGGATTGATCTGGACAACCAGTACGTTTATCGCTTCGCGTTTGTGCCCAGGGTAGGGGATCATCAAGTGATTTTTTCTTCCAAGTCCACCACCAACTCATACCGGCTTTTCACCGACATCGATGGCGATGATCTGTCGCCGGGTACCGGCGCGCCCATCGAGGAGCTGACCAATGAATTGATTGAGATTACCGGCCCCAACGGCGAGTACATCGCCAATGCCATTATCGATTTCAGCGTGGCTCAGACTTTCCGCCCGGCCACCCGTTGGACCACCCTTACCTATGGTGCCTCTGACTACAGTTGGTCCCTCTCCGGAGGAACGGGCACGACCAATTCGGATGGCTCCTATACAGTGGATTCCGTGACCACGCCACCGGCGGTCCTGACCCTGACCAACAACACCATCGGCGGCTACAGTGCCCAATTGGTGATTGTTGAATAATGCCCGGCTCGGAAAGGCCTGTGCGGAAACGCTCTGCATCAGGCCTTTCCTGATCCCTTTCCTTCTGTAATCACACCCCGGCGGCCGAAAACTGGTAAATTTGTTGCCTATTTGTAAGAACATGCTGCACGGTTGCCCCCCAATTCCTGTATACTCCGCCGCCTTAAAGTAGTGTATTAGGGCTGAGGCTGTAAGTTTGTGATCGAGAAAATCCGTAATATCGCCATCATCGCGCACGTTGACCATGGTAAAACCACCTTGGTTGACAAGCTGTTACAACAATCCGGCACCCTGGGTCGCAAAGACGAAGGGGAGCGCTTGATGGATTCCAATGATTTGGAAAAAGAGCGTGGGATCACCATCCTGGCCAAAAACACCGCCATTCGCTGGAACGATTACCATATTAATATTGTGGACACTCCCGGGCACGCCGATTTCGGGGGCGAGGTTGAGCGGGTGATGTCCATGGTGGATTCCGTGCTGCTGCTGGTGGATGCCGTAGACGGCCCCATGCCCCAGACCCGTTTTGTGACTCAGAAAGCCTTTGCCCAGGGATTGAACCCCATTGTGGTGATCAACAAGATCGATCGCCCCGGTGCCCGCCCTGACTGGGTAATGGATCAGGTATTTGATCTGTTCGACCGATTGGGTGCGACAGACGAGCAACTGGACTTCCCCGTGATCTATGCCTCTGCCTTGAACGGTATTGCCGGTCTGGATGCCGATGCCATGGCGGAAGACATGAATCCGTTGTTTGAGGCCATCGTGGAAAAGGTATCGCCACCGGAAGTGGATCTGGATGGACCTTTCCAGATGCAGATCAGCTCCCTGGATTACTCCAGTTTCCTGGGGGTTATCGGTATCGGCCGCATCAAGCGCGGCAAAATCAAGGCCGGCTCCCCGGTTAAAGTCGTGGATCGCAATGGCAAAGTGCGTAACGGCAAAATCCTCAAGATCATGGGTCACCTGGGCCTGGATCGAGTGGAAGTGTCGGAAGCCACTGCCGGGGATATCGTATGCATTACCGGCATCGACGAGCTGTTTATCTCCGACACGGTGTGTGCACCGGACAAACCGGAGGCATTGCCGCCGTTAACGGTGGATGAGCCCACCGTGAGCATGATCTTCCAGGTCAACACCTCGCCTTTTGCCGGCAAGGAAGGTAAGTTCGTCACCTCGCGCAATATTCGTGAGCGCCTGGAAAAAGAGTTGATTCACAATGTGGCGTTGCGGGTGGAAGATACCGACAGCCCCGATCGTTTTCGTGTGTCCGGCCGGGGTGAGTTGCATCTGTCGGTGTTGATCGAAAACATGCGCCGTGAAGGCTTCGAATTGGCGGTGGGCAGCCCGGAAGTTATCATCAAGGAAATCGAGGGTGAAAAGCAGGAACCCTACGAACAGTTGATGATTGACATCGAAGAGCAGCACCAGGGATCTATCATGGAGCAGCTGGGTCTGCGCAAAGCCGAAATGAGTGATATGGTGCCCGATGGCAAAGGTCGTGTGCGCATGGACTTCATCGCCCCGTCCCGTGGTTTGATCGGCTTCCGTTCCGAGTTCCTGACCCTCACCTCCGGCACCGGTATTATGAACTCCACGTTCAGCCACTACGGCCCCATGAAAGAGGGCGAGGTCACCAAGCGCCAGAATGGGGTGTTGATCTCCATGATCACCGGCAAAACTTTGGGCTACGCGTTGTTCAACCTGCAGGAACGTGGGCGCCTGATGATCGATCCGGCAGTGGAGGTGTATGAAGGTCAGGTGATCGGCATTCACTCCCGGGGCAACGATCTGGTGGTGAACCCCACCAAGGCCAAGCAGCTCACCAACATTCGTGCCGCCGGTACTGATGAGAACATTGTACTGACGCCGCCGATTCGCTATTCCCTGGAGCAGGCGCTGGACTTTATCGATAAGGACGAGCTGGTTGAAGTCACGCCGGAATCCATTCGTATCCGTAAAAAATTGCTGAAAGAAAACGAACGCAAGCGCGCGCCCAAGTAAGGTATACCGGCGCGGAATAAAGCGGCTGCTGGCAGTGTCAACAGCCGCTTTTTTTATGGTCAGAATGTGTATCGATTATGAATGCTGAGTGTGATGGCGCATAATGACGGGGCAGTTTTTGTTGGCAAGGCAAGCGAGCAGTACGGCATGCCTTGTCTTATGTAGGGTCTTTAGGCCCGTCTCAGTAAACGCAATTGACGCAATTGATAAGGATCGCAATATGGCAACGGTTACATTACAAGGTAATCCCATAGAAACCATTGGTGAATTACCGGCGCCGGGCAGTCAGGCTCCGGCTTTTACCCTGGTGCAGGGAGATCTGTCGGAACTCACCTCTGAATCCCTGGTGGGTAAACGCGTTATTCTGAATATTTTTCCTTCCATCGATACCCCTACCTGCGCAACATCGGTACGCACCTTCAATCAAAAAGCAGCGGCACTGGATAACACCGTGGTGGTGTGTGTGGCAGCGGATTTGCCCTTTGCCCTGACGCGCTTCTGCGGTGCGGAAGGCATTGAGAATGTTAAAGTGGGATCCACCTTCCGCTCTACCTTTGGCAACGATTTCGGTGTCACGTTCAAGACCGGCCCGTTGGTTGGGTTGTTGTCCCGTGCGGTGGTTGTGCTTGATGAAAACGGCAGGGTGCTGCACTCGGAGCAGGTGGGAGAGATCGCCGATGAACCTGATTATGCAGCGGCACTGGCGGTGCTCTGATCAGCAGTGAGATCAGCTTTCACCGGAACAGTAAAAGGCCTGTGGTTAAAAGACCGCAGGCTTTTTTTATGGGGAAGCGCCGCTGCCCGGCGTGGCTTCCCGACGAGTAGTCTATTCTGAAAAGAGCGGGTGTGAACAGGAGAATGGAACGGTGACGAATGTGTATCAGGCACCGGCAGCGGAGCTGTTGGGGGAACACACTGAGCGACCCAAAAAACGTTGGAAGTGTTTCTTCTGGTTGATGCTGACACTGGAAGCGTTATCGCTATTGGGGATGCTCGCCGGGGAGGAAGTGCAGTACGGCGACCTGGCGTTGGAGAGCGTTATCTATGGCATTGTATTATCGGGCCTGTATGGATTCGCATATCAAAAGCGCCTGCTGGTGCCCGTTGTATGGAAGTTGGCGTTGCCGATGGTGATGGGCTACGATGCATACAGTATTGCCACAACGGACACCCTGCAGCCGGACCAGGCGGCAAGCCTGGTGATGGTGGTTGTCCTGCTGCTGGTGGTACTGCTGCCGTTGTTACTGTTCCAGTATTACGCCTTGTTTCGCTACGGATTCAAATGCAACTTTATCTGGGGCAGCCAGTAACATTCTGCGTGCTGGTCATACCCATGAAGGCTGTTGCGGATGCTTTGCACCGTAATGCTTATATTTATGCCTGAATAATAATATTTATACACTAATAAAAGGTCACCCAATGAGTCATTCTTTTTATCTCAAACCAATCCCTCAACTGGATGTGGCTAAAGTCATGGCCGCCACTGGATACAATGATGTTCGCTTCGTTGAAGGTTATCCGCAACCGCAGGCCGATGCCTGGCCTCAGGGGCTCACCTATGTCTATCGTGATGAGGTGTCGGCGCGGGCCCTGGAGGTGGATTACAGTGATGAAGTACTCCAGGTACGAATATTTGCCGCCAGTTCACCGGATGATTATCGCCTGGCGCTTAAACTGGTGGAAGCCGTGGCCAGCTTGCATGGCACACGGATTGAACCGGAAGATAACGAGGAGATGACGTTACCGGATTTCCAGGCGGCCTACGGAGAGGCCTGGCTGAAAGACCATTGCAAAAGTTGTCTGGCGGCAATTCTGCAATCCTATACCCGTAACCCGGAATCGTCGATCAAGCTCTCGGGTGTAAACCGCACCATGGAATTGGGTAAGCGCGTATTTACCCAGATGACGCAAGACAAGTCCCGTGTGGCACAGGAATTTTTCGCCCGCTTAAAGAAGCTCAACTATTTCGATAAAGAGGATGTGTATCAGGCCACCATCATCGTCCTGGGCAACAAACAAGGTGACCGCAACGTTCGGCTCAGCACCTATACGGAAGGGGTGCCAACGTTGTTTGTTGACAAGAATACCCTGATCACCCTGGTGAGTGACGCGGATCTTTCCCGTAATGATGATGAGCGAAAACAACAGTTTGTGCCTCTGCATGAGCTGGCACGAATGATTGGCGAGCGGGCGCAATGGATAAGTGAAAATGTACTGCTTGCGCCGGGATTGAGTGGGGATGAATGGCAGCGGCTGCAGCGGCATGCGGCGGAAATCGCAGTGGATGATATGTTTGAATATGGCTTCGATCCGCACAATGATCCTTTTGCCGAAGCGGGTCAGGCCGCAGCCGCTGGCCCGCTTTCCGATGATGATATTAAATTACTGGCTTACGCGCCGATTGCGGTTTTCTGCATTGTGGCGGCGGCGGATGGTTCCATCGATAAAAAGGAAGTCAAAGCGTTTCAGGTGGAATTGTTGAAAGGCATCATTACCGACAGCGAACTCATGCAGAAAGTCATGGTGCACGTTGTGTCCGATTTTGAAGGGATGATTGGTGCGTTTCTCAAGCAGGAGGTGGATGCCAAGGAAAAGCTCGAGCAGATTTTGAGAGTGCTTGATGGCAAGCTGAGCGCCGAAGAGTCCCACAAATTCAAGGTTTCCATGTTGAGCATCGGCAAGTCGGTGGCGGAAGCGTCCGGTGGCTTTCTCGGTATGTTCGGCAGTAAGATCAGCAAGGAAGAGAAGCGGGCACTGGTGGGCTTGGCCATGTTCCTGGGCTTGGCCGGTGAATAAAGGATTGGTCTGCAACAACCGGGCGCTGCTTTAGAAACAGCGCCCGGTTACTGTGGTTGCCGGCGCTGTTTTATGGCTTTCTTTGCCGACTTAGATACTGATCGATTTCCTCGTTGGTGGGGTACGCTTCCACTTCGATACCGGCGCCACATTCTTCGGGAAGAGGATTGTTGACGGTGTCACGCACCACGTCGATGGAAGGCGAAAAACCTGCGGAAATAACCTCCTCACCAAAAACGGCAGTGGGCTGTTTGATCCAGGCCTTTACTTTACCGTGTGTGCAGTACTGAACCGTGGGAATGTTAACTTTCAGTTTGGATACACAACCCTCCAGTTTGGGGGTGTCCGCGCGAAAGGTCAGCAGTTCGATGACGTCGTCAGGCACATAGCCCCGTTGCCAGTGAATGGCACGTACATCCTCTTGTTGTTCACCACGAAGGTAGTAGGTGGGTACGCTACCCTTGCCGTAGGCAATGTGTTTCCAATTGGCATTGAGTTGGGCTTTGGCGCCCATCAAGGCATTGCCGGCATAGTTGCCATCCGGGCCGGAGGAGGTGTTGCCGCTCAAGTCGTTGGCATTGGGCAACAATACGGCAGCGTGCACCGTTGCTTCACCATCACATCCGTGGGACAGCACCAGATCCACATAAGCACTGCTGTTTTCCTGATAGCTGCGGCCGGAATAGGTATCAAGGTTATCTTTAGGTTTGGTGTTGGCGTGGGCAAACAGGTTGCTGGCGGTGCCCATTGCACAGGGAATCAGTAAAAGTGAGATTGTCTTCCTGAGTGACATAATCAAAGCTCCTTCGTATAGAGACTAATTTTGTTTGGAAGGTGAATATAAGGGAGCGGGTAGGGGGAAGCAATGTAAAAAATACCGTTCTCTGGATCAGCCATAATCGGTGAGCGGTTGTGATCAGGCGGGGTCACCGGCGTTCATCAAGCCGCTGGCCAATGCCCGAATATCCGCACCCATGGTCAACCGTTCACGCCACGACTGGGGAATGCCGTTCCAGCCATAGTAGGCCCCTGCGATCTGCCCGCAGACGGCGGCGGTGGTGTCGGCGTCGTCACCCAGGTTGGCCGCGGCCAGAATGGCCGAGGCGAAATCGCCGGTGTTGGCGAAACACCAGAGACTGGCTTCCAGGCAATCGATGACATAGCCGCTGCCACGAATCTGCTGAATGTGTTTATTGCGGTAGCTGCCCGCCTGAATGGCGGCGACTTTTTTTGTTTCCGGTTGGTACAGATCACACTGCAGGAGCGCCTGCTTGTCCAGGCCGCCAAAGGCCGCATGCAGCAGCGTGCCGAAATAGCGGCAGGCGTCAATGCACTCAGCGGCGCCATGGGTGGTGCGGGAGCTTAACCCGCAATAGTGGATTACGCTCTCCAGGTCGGGGCTGTAATACATCGCCACCGGTGCCAGTCGCATCAGTGAACCATTGCCGGCCGAAAAAGGATCGCTGGAACCGGAGAACGGGTCGCCGGTTTTCAGGTATTGACTGATGGACTCGGATACGGTGACACCAATATCAAAGCAGCGGCCGGTGCTGCTCATGTAGCCGTTGCTGCGCCACGCACAATAGCGGTGCATTTGGTCGTCGGCATCAAATCCATCGGCATCCAGCAGCGAATGGGCCAGGCACAACGCCATGGAGGTGTCGTCGGTCCATTGCCCCGCTTGCAGGTTGAATGGGCCACCGCCCACCAGGTCGGTAATCGGGGTAAAGCTGCCCCGCTCCTGGAACTCCAGTGTGGTGCCCACCGCATCCCCTGTTGCCAATCCGGTCAAACAGCCCTGATATCGTTGCTCTCGATCAATCATTGGTGAAATGCACCACACTGCTGGATTATTTGCCGCTATTATCGACCTTCCGTTTCCAGAGATTCAATACCCGTTTCGTGCAGACCCCGGATAGTGCTTCCTTGCCCGCGCAGGCACGCAGTGCCTTCAACCGTTGTAATTTACCGGCGGAGGTTTTGGGTGGACTGCCGTTTCAACGGCATCCGGTGCCCCTGCTCATCGATGGCGTCGCCGAGGTGCATCGTGCTTTGTTTTTGTCGTTGGATCAGGTTGAGGATCAACAGACCCGGGCGCTGTATTTTCGTGATTACATGAGCGCGTCATTTTTGTTGGACCACAAGGAGCGTGCAGGATTGGCACCGCAGGCGCAGCGTGTTGTGCGTGGCAAGGCGGACTATCTGCGGTTGTTGCGCGGCTGGATGTTCGATGCCGATGGTATTGAGGGCGCGGTGATGAAACGCTGGGTCGAATCGCGGTTCGGGCTCATACCACGCAGCCACAAAGGGCCCATCCACAGCGCAGAGGAGCCACGCTATCTGGCGTACCAGGCAGACTATGTGCGCGGTTTGTATAATGCCAATGCCCTGGAGGCGCAGTTGGATTTACTGTACTGCTTTTGCCAGTATGAGCTGCACAGGCGCCTGCCGGGCGCAACCCACTGGCGTTTGTATCGCGGGGTGAACCAACTGCGGCGCCATGACGTATTGGATCACACCACCGAGGGGGAAGCGGTGGTGTTGCTCAACAACCTGAACTCTTTCACCAGCGACCGCCACCGTTCCTGTACCTTTGGCGATACCATCTTAAGCACCGATGTACCCCTGGCAAAACTGCTGTTTTGGTATGACCTGCTGCCGGGTGTGTTACAGGGAGAGCAGGAATTTCTGGTGATTGGCGGCGTCTATCAGGTGGGTGTGAGCCGCTAACAGCCTTATTTTCCAGGTCTTTTTTCTAACTTGTATATTCCGGTCACCACTGGTCGGCAACTGAGTGTTTTCTGACCCAAATTATCTTATTTCTGGTACCTTAGTACATGTTGTGGCGGCCCCCGTGGCCTGCGGCTACATTTAGCATTATTTTGACAATTTATTTTGCAAAAGATATTGCAAAATAAATTGTGTTTGGACACTATGTTTACAGTTGACTCGATTCAGCTGATTGAGGGCGTGCCCTCTCATAAGAATAAGAAGCCAATAGCAGGGATAAACAACAAGAATACGCAGGGCTCAAGTGACGTTGGTGGGAGTAAAGAGGGGCAGTCCCCTTTCAGGGTGACCGCAAAGTCATCTCCGTATATCAACCCATGTCTCATATTGGCCGTTCTGTGCTCGGTTGTTCCCTCTAAGGAGTACAGATGACACGGTTTTTCGGTTTGCTGGGATGGCTTATGTGCGCCATTGTTCCGGCAATCTGCCAGGGAAACCCAGAAGCCCCGGGCATGTATGATGCGCGCAATATGGGGATGGGGGGCGCAGGGCTGGCCCACCTCAAGAGCCCGGCTGCGGTATTACATAATCCCGCCAACCTGGTGGAAAACGAAACCTCCCAGAATCAGAGTGCGTTCACCCTGTTGGGCGTGAAGCTGGGCGGCTCTTTTGCCGGGCCTGACCATTATCAGGAATCGGACTGGATTGCAGTGCCCTTACCCTTTTGGGGTTACGTCAATAAATACTCCGAGGATCTGTCCTTCGGTGCTTCGTTTTACCTGGCCCTGGGGTTTGGCGGTGGCTATGACGGTGTTAAACGTTATGGTACCGGCAAAACCTGCACCCGATCCCCGGAAGACGTCATCATTAACGACGGCAGTGGCGGTGTTACGCTGGACGCGGACGCCATCAACAATGATCAGTGCCTTTCGTATGGGCGCGAGGAAATGGTGAACCTCGCCTTGTTTGAACTGGCGTTTCCCGTCAGTTACCGGGTGAACGATCGATTGAAGGTGGGCGTGTCGTTTCGCTTTCCCTTCGGTATGTTCGAGCAGCAAACCACAGAGGACTTTGCCGGAGCGTTTACGGAACCGGATTCCCCGGTGGGCTCCTATGGGCTGGGCTATACCCAGGTGCAATCGAAAATGTACGGCGTGGGTACTCCGGGTATTCTCTTGGGTGTCACGTATGATCTCACCGAATATCTTTCTGTGGCCGCGGCCTATCGCACCAAAACCACCACCACCATGAAAGGCACCACCGATGTGGTATTGGGTTCCAATATGCTGATCGATCCAGCGCTGGATACCCTGGGTAGTTTACCGGTGGGCGCTTACGCAGATCTGGTGAACTCGGTACCCGGTGTTTCCCAGTTGGTATCGATCACCAGCAAAGACAACATTTATAACATCGCCGAGAAGATTGCCACGGACATTGATTCTGAGATTTCCTGGTCCACCGCCGAAGCCATTGAGTTGGGTATCGCCCTGCAAGTGACACCCACGGTGCTGTTTGCCATGGATTGGCGGCGTGGGTATTTCTCCGAATCCAACAAGGATTTTATTGTCGAGCTAAAAGAGCCGATTTTTGAAGTCAGCGGGCTGGACCGGTTGGGCCAGAAACTGGATTGGGAAGACGCCGATGTGTGGAGTTTTGGTGTGGAGTGGAATTTCAAGCGCGATCAGTTTCTGCGCTTTGGTTACAGCTTTGGCAACAGTGCCACGCCCCCGGAATACACCAATGCGTTTACCCCGCCCCCGGCGGATAAACAGGATTCGTTTTACATCGGCTATGGAACGCAGGTGGATCGTTGGTTGCTGGACATCGGCTTTAACTATGCGGCGGTGGAATACACCATTGATCAACCCTATGACAGCAATGGCAATCCAGTGGATACGCCCACTTGCCGGGCCGGGCAACTGGTCAAGTCCGGCTGCCCCGGGTTGCAAACGGTGGAATCGATCTTTATCGGCCTGTCGGCCAACTATCAATACTGAAACTGTGTTCAGGGAACGTGAGCAGTAACAGGATTTGTTGTACCAGCAGGTAAAGTTGAACGCTGGTAATTCTGTTGTTTCCCCGCCTGTTAGGGAGAATCAATGGAATCATCTACTGGCGGATGGTGCGCCGGCATGCTGCCACGCGCACTGGCGTTTTTTGTGTTGTCGCTATGGGTTTCCAGTGCCTGGCCCGTGGTGGCGGACAGTCTGACCATTGGCAATGCCAAAGCATTATCCCTGGGCAATGCCGTGACCGCCGATCCCCCCGGCATTGATTCTATCCACTTCAACCCGGCCGGCCTGGCCCGCATCAAGGGGCGGGTGTTGCAGCTTAAAATGGTGGCGGCGGATTTTTCGGTGGTGATGGACATTGGCGATTACGTGGATGCCCGCAAGAACCGCCTGCAGGAAATGGAAGCCACCGGCTTGTTCGAAGACGGTTATTTTGATGACGAAGCGCACATGAGCACCAGCGAAACCGAAGGCGCCGCGTTGATGTTGCCGTTTTTTGGTTTAACCGAACTGCCGGCCATTGCGGCGCCGTTAGGTGGTGCATCCTATTCCCCTCCGGGCAAGGATGTTACCTTCGCCACCAATGTTTATGCGCCGATGATGGTGGGTTTTTATCGGCAGGAAGACGACCCCGGCCGATTTATTGGCGAGCGTATGTCGCTCATGCACCTCACCTATTTCTCGCCCAGCTTTGGTTTGAAAGTGACTGATGAATTCGCGGTGGGGGCGGCTCTGACCTTCAATTATGTTGGTGTGGGTATGGACCTGCCCATACGGGCACCCCATGCGGGTCAGCTATTTCTGGGGGATCTGCAGAGTCAGTGTGACTTTGTGTTGCGGGAGGAGTTTGTTGGCTTTCAGGACCTGGCCCCGCAGTTATGCCGGGGGGAACGCCTGGGGTTGTATAACCAATTAGCCTATCTGGAATTCGAAGTGGAACAGGAACTGGTGCCGGGGCTGAATGTGGGCCTGTTGTGGAGCCCCACCGAATGGCTGACTCTGGGGGCCAATTATATTCACTCGTTTCCCATTGAAATGGATGGCTGGTTCCGCTGGACCAATGGCGATAACTGGGTGGCGTTCATGGAGCCACTGTTGCAACCGGATGCCAATGGCGTTTCCCTGGCGGGCCAGTTGAACTCGGCGCTGTCGCTCATGGGATGGTCGTTTCCCCAGGGCCAAAACCTGACCGAAGGGGATGCCAGTATTGCCATGGAGATGCCGGAGCAACTTATGTTGGGGCTCAGCTTGCAGGTCACCGATTATCTTAAGGTCAATGTGGATTATAAGTTTTCCGGCTGGTCCTCCTGGCAGGTGTTGGAGGTGACGTTTTCCGAACCGGTGGACTTTCTGCGCTTGGCGGAAATTATTCAGCCGGATCTGGCGGGCAAGCAGCGCATCGCGTTCCCGCTAGGGTTAGAGGACACCTGGAACTGGGCGCTGGGTGTTGAATACCAGTA
The DNA here is from genome assembly GCF_003671475.1 of Ketobacter sp. GenoA1. Taxonomy (NCBI): domain Bacteria; kingdom Pseudomonadati; phylum Pseudomonadota; class Gammaproteobacteria; order Pseudomonadales; family Ketobacteraceae; genus Ketobacter; species Ketobacter sp. GenoA1. The sequence continues at coordinate 84,268 of NZ_RCHM01000032.1, forward strand.
TTCCACCAACAGCGTAGTGCGGTTTGGGGTGGAGGATCGGCCCACCTCGCTGCCGGATGATGGCTTGACGCCCTTGTTGCCCTTGGGCTCGGGCACATTGTACGGTGCCGGTCTGGGCCTGAAGCTGGACAGCGATGCGGTGATAGAAGTGGGCATCGGCTACATGAAATCCAGCCTGGAGATGCCCGGTGGCAGCGCTCAGGTGGGCAACTCACTGGACCCTTCGAAACTGATTTACAGCCCCTATGCCGGATCGGACCTGAATGTGGAGCTGGAAATGTTCCTGCTGGAATTCAGCATTTCTCAGCCGTTCTGATTACTGACCCAGGGCATGGGCCTGCCGGGCCAGCTGCAGAAAGCTGGGTGGCTCACCACCGCCGTACACTTCCAGTGCGGCGCCGCTGATATAGGCCGCTTTAGTGTTGTCCGCCAGAAACAGGCAGGCATTGGCGATGTCGGCCGGCACGGCCATGCGTTGCATGGGCAGGGATTCCTCGATCAGTTTAATGCCGGCAGAACCGCCATAATGATCGTTGGCGGCCTCGGTTTTGATCAAACCGGCGATGATGGCGTTGACCCTTACATTGTGGCTACCCCATTCCTGTGCCAGGGAGCGGGTGGCATTGATCAGGCCGGCTTTGGCTGCGCCGTAGGCGGTGGTGCCCGGGGATGGGCGCTGGCCGGACACGCTGGCGATGTTGATGATACTGCCGCCCCCTTGTGGCTGCATGGCATGGTAGGCCTGTTGTGCGCAGATCAACGGGGCAATCAGGTTGAGTCGGATCACGGCTTCGGTCAGCTTGGGAGAGGCACTGGCGGCGTCCACCGGTGGGCTGCCACCGGCGTTGTTGATCAGCACGTCCAGGCGCCCGCTGTGCTGCAGAACGGCATCGATCAAGCCCTGGGTGGCGTCGGGCTCGCGCACATCAACCGCAAAAAAGATGGCGCTGCGGCCATTGGCCTGTGGCAGCGGTTGCGGTTGACGGCGGCCGCAAATAAAAACCTCGGCACCGGCCGCCAGGAAGGCTTCACTGATACCGTAGCCGACGCCTTTGCCGCCGCCGGTCACGATTACGATTTTGCCGGAAAAATCAAACATGTCGCGCCTCTATTGTTGTACGGTCAGGTATTTCCAGACGCCGTTGGCACTGCCTACCAGCACGTCGCCGCACCAGGCTTTGCCTGCCATGAAGGCCATGGATTTGCTGGCGTGGGTGACTTCGCCATAGGCCTGCAAAAATTGGCCGGCCACCATGGGAGCGAAAAACTGGGTGTTCATGGAAACCGTTACCGCCGGTTGCATATCGCGGCTGATGCAGGCATTCATGCCCAGTGCTTCATCCAGAATGGTCATCAGCAAACCACCGTGGCCGCGGTTGTTGCCTCCGATGTGGTGGGCCTGTAACAGCACCCCGGCCCAACCGCGCACGCTGCCGTCTTCCATTCGCTCCCGTTTGTAGAGAATGGGGCCGCAATGATCGGAATAGGCGGCAAAGCCCGAGCTGTCGAAACCTTCCGGGATAGTGCCCATGGGCTTAACCTTTCTCCAGTATGGCCGCACCGGTGGGTACACCGGCACCGGCGGTAATCAGCACGTGATTAACCCCCGCAACCTGATTCACCGAGGTGCCGCGAATCTGCCGTACCGCTTCGGCAATGCCGTTCATGCCATGGATATAGGCTTCCCCCAGTTGTCCGCCGTGGGGGTTCACCGGCAGTTTGCCGCCGCGGGCAATGTGCCCGTCCTTGATGAAATCCTTGGCCTCGCCGCGATCACAAAAACCGAAGGCTTCCAGTTGCGGCAGTACCCAGGGTGAGAAGTGGTCGTAGAGGCAAGCCACGTCGATGTCGTCCGGGGCTAATCCGGCCATGCTGTAGACGTCCCCGGCGCAGGCATCAAATTCGGCAATGCCGGAGAGGCTGTCACCGTAGAACGGCGTCATCATGCGGGACTCTTTGACAATGCTCTGGCGGGCTCCGGCGATCAGTGCCGGAGTATTGGCCAGGTCACGGGCGCGTTCCACTGAGGTCACCACAAAGGCCACGGCGCCATCGCTTTCCTGGCAACAATCGTACAGGCGTAGCGGGTCGGCGATCATGCGCGAGCCTTGGTGCTCTTCCAGTGTGATGGGGCGCTGGTAAAAGAACGCATTGGGGTTGGTGGCGGCGAAATCGCGCATGGCCACGGCGACCCGGCCGAAATCTTCGCTGGTGGCGCCGTATTCGTGCATGTAACGGCGCGCACTGAAGGCAATCCAGGCGGCCGGTGTCATGAAGCCGTAGGGAAAATAATGGCTGAAGTTGATGATGTTCGGGTCCAGCGGGCTGTTGTTCATCATCTGGCCACTGCCGAAGCGCAGGCCGGAGCGTTCGTTGAGGGCGCGATAGATCACCACCGTGTCGCACAGACCGCTGGCAATGGCGGTGGCCGCGTGCACAAACGGACCGCAGGCGGCGCCGCCGCCAAACTCCGTGCGGGCGAAAAATTTCAACTCGTTGCCGCCGACTTGACGCAGAATTTCGTTTTCCCAGTTGTTGTCCATGCTGAAGGAAGCCATGCCATCAATGGCGCTGCCGTGGAGTCCGGCATCATCCAGCGCGGCCTTCACCGCCTCGCAGGCCAGTTGCATTTCACTGCGGCCGGAATCCTTGGAAAACTCCGTGGCACCAATGCCGACGATGGCGGCTTTGCGGGCCAGTGTTGCGGGGGATCCAGATTGGCTCATGATGCGTTACCCCCGTGCCCGGCTGGGTGGGCAAGTTGTACCACCGCCACGCCGCTGACGTGATTGCCCATGCCGTTTTTGCCTTTGAACGTCACGTGGGCCAGCTGCTGTTCGCCATCCTCGCTCAACTCAATGACCTCACCGCTCATGATCATGGTGTCGCCGGGAAAGTTGGGGGCGCCCAGGTTGAACTGGATCTTCTTGATACGGCTGCCGGGGCCGGCCCAATCGGTGAGGTAACGGCCCACAAAGCCGTTGGTGGTGAGAATGTTCATAAAAATGTCCGGTGTGCCTTTGGCAATGGCGGCGTCCTTGTCGTGGTGCACGTCCTGAAAATCCTGTGAGGCCAGTGCGGTGGAAACCACCAGGCGGGCAGTGATGGGTAATTCGAATTCCGGCAGGGTGTCACCCACGCGCAGCTGTTGGGCATAAACGTTGTTGAAGTCTGTCATGGCCGCCTCCTTATGCGTTGTCTGCAGCGTGGAACAATGGCAGGGTCATACCTTCCTGCACGTTGGTGAGCTTCATCGCCACAGGCATACCAATGCGGATGTCCTCCGGTTTGGTGCCCACCAGTTGCGAGACGATGCGAACCCCTTCTTCCAGCTCCACCAGCACGATGGCGTTGGGGTAATCGAAGGGCGGGATTTCCGGATAGTGCATTACGGTGTAGGTGTACACGGTGCCTTTGCCCTTGGATTCAATGGTGGTCCAGTTCAGTGATTGGCAATGTTCGCACATGGGTTGCGGTGGGTGGCGCAGTTTGCCGCAGTCACTGCATTGTTGGATCAGCAGCTTGCCGTCACGCAGGCCCTGCCAGAAATGCTCGTGATCATGGTTTTCCACCGGGTGGATACGGTTGATCTTGGTGGGGGTGCTGCTGGGTTTGGCGCCGGGGGGCTGCTTGGGAACCTGATATTTGAAATAGGTGATTTTCGCTTCCGCAAACAGCTCATCGTTCTGATCCATGAATTCCGCCAGTTGGGTCACAAAAAAGCCCTTGCCGATGGCGGTGGTTTTCAGGTCGCTGACGTTGATGATGGTGCTGTAGTGATGGGCGCGATCGCCTTCCTCCAGATAGCGGTGAAAAGTCTGGTCGTAGCTTACCGCCATAATGCCCGCGTAGCCTTCTGCTTCCAGGGCATCCAGAATCTCAAACAGGTTGTCGGTGGTGGAGCCGGGGCCGTCGTTGCCGTGCACATCCCGCATGGACCACATTTGCATCATGGCCGGCGGCGCAACGGCCCGGTCCCGGTTAAATTCGCTGTGCGTGCCGCGGTAGTCATCATCCAGGTAGAGGGGGTTGTTGTCCCCCATGGCGCTGCACCATTGCCAGATGTGGGTGCGGGTCACCGGATTCCAGCTGTTGTAAGGCCCCACGCGTTTGTGCATTAACGGTTTGATTCGTTCAAGAATCTCCGCAGGCGACGCTTGCGACATGGCTACTCCCTCATGTGCGGTTGATCATTCTTGTTATGGTTACCGCTGGATTGTAACCAATTATGCATATATATTGCAATTATAATGCATAATTGGTTCCCGCAGGCTCAGGCCGCCGCTGCAGACAGCACCAACTGGGCCAGATCCTGTTGGCAGTCTGCCAGATCGGTGGCCTTCAGGGCCAGTTGCTGGCCGATAATTTTTTTGGCCTGCATAAACTCCCTGGGGCTGTTGATGCAGTCCGCGGCGAGGATTTTATCCCCTTGTAGATACCAGGCCACAAACTGGTGGGAATCCGGGCTGCCCCGCAGCACCACGCGATCATAGCCTTTATTGAAACCGGCAATCTGCAGCTTGATGTGGTACTGGTCAGACCAGAACCAGGGCAGGGCGTGATAGGCCCTGGCTTTGCCACAGAGGGTGGCGGCGGCGGTTTTGGCCTGCTCCATGGCGTTGGGTACGGATTCCAGGCGCAGACGATAGCCCAGCAGATCGTTGGGGTGGAAGGTGCAGTCACCGGCGGCCACGATGTCCGGATCGCCGGTGCCGGCAAATTCATCCACCACGATGCCGTTTTCAATGGCGAGCCCGGCGGCGGCGGCCAACTCCGTATTGGGGATGACGCCGATGCCGATGATAACAAGGTCGGCGTCCAGCACCAGGTCGTTGTTGCACTGAACCTGTTGTACCCGGCCGTTGCCAAGGATGGCCTGCGCCTGGGCGTTGGTGATGATGTTTACACCCTGTTGCCGGTGCAGCCGACTGTAGTAGTCCGACAGCTGCGGCGCGGTAACCCGTTCCAGTACCCGGTTCATCATCTCCAGCACCGTGACCTCCATGCCCAGCTTGCGCAGCGAGGCGGCGGTTTCCAGCCCAATGTAGCCGCCCCCCACGATGACCGCTTTGGCACCGGGTTTTACCTGTTGCTGTATGGCTTCGGCATCGGCCAGGGTGCGCAGGTAATGTACCCCGGCCAGATCGGCACCGGGAATGTCCAGCGTGCGTACCCGGGCACCGGTGCACAGTGCCAGTTTGTCGTAGGGCAGGGTTTCATTGTTGTCCAGAATCAGGGTTTTGCCGGCGCGGTCAATGGCTTTGACCCGGCGGCCCAGTTGCAATTCAACCCCGGCCTTGTCGTATACCGTGGGTTTGAAAATATCCAGTTCCCCGGCGGTTTTTTCCTGCATCAGCAGAGCCTTGGACAGCGGAGGGCGGTGATAGGGTGCCTGTGGCTCATCACCGATCAGAAGAATACGACCCTGCCAGCCTTCCTTGCGTACGCTGGTTGCCAGTTGCGCCCCGGCGTGGCTGGCGCCAATGATGATACAGGTCTGTTGGTCATTCATGCTCTGGGCTCCTCATGCTTTGCAGTGGCCTTCATTTTTATTGTTGGGGTATTGATTAGCGGTTGTTGTTTAAAGTATACGGTGTATACTAATTCATTCAAGGGGTGGCCTGTCAATTGCCATGTCCCTAAAAAGGTTTTACACCGGGAATTTCATCAGCAAGTGATAAGAAAAAAGCAGGAGTAGAGAGATGCCGACTTTAGAGATTACAGACCTGGCGGGTAACGTGACATCCCTGGAAGCCAATTCCGGCGAAACATTGATGGAAGCGTTGCGGGACAACGGTTACGACGATGTGCTGGCCATTTGCGGCGGGGTTTGTTCCTGTTCGTCCTGCCATTGTTATATTGAAGATGGATGGAAAGAGAAGTTGCATGCTCCCAGTGAGGATGAACTGCAGCTGGTAAGCAGTACTGAGCATTATAAGGATAACTCCCGTCTATCCTGTCAGATTACGCTGACGGATGACATGGACGGCATGAAGGTCACCATTGCCCAGCAGGATTACTAAGCCCGGCACAACAGGACTATGCGGTCAACAGCGATTGCTGTTGACCGACTGTTTGGTCTGCATGGGGTCTGCCCGGAGTTGCTTTACTGTGGCCGGGCTTTGTAGTGAAATTCATCTATGACGACTTCATCAGACAAAAAATCATCAAAACGAACCTACGGTGGCCTGAGCGAGACCGAGCGTGTAAACGAGCGGCGCGAGCGTTTTCTGGAAGCCGGTCTGGAAGTGTTCGGCAGCCTGGGTATGCGGGGTGCCACGGTGCGCAAACTGTGCAAGGAAGCCAGTCTTACCGAACGATATTTCTACGAATCCTTCACCGATACCGACGATCTGTTTTGTGCCGTGTTTCGCCGGCAGATTGATCTTAGCGCCCAGCGTTTTCTGGCGCTGTTACCGAATCTGCCCGAGGAGCTGGAAGACCGTATCAGCGCTTGCCTGGAATTGTATTTCACATCGATGCGCAATGACCGTGTTGTTCGCGTGCTCTATATCGAAAGCCTGGTGGGTACCGATCGGGTGAAGGAAATTCTACACGAGAACGTGGTGGCGCTGTCGGCATTGGCATTAACAATGTTGCGCATGGACAATCCCGATTTGCAGGTATCCGATGATTTTGCCAAGGCTTTGGCGGCCGCCATTAATGGCGCGGTGTCGGCGGTGGCGGTGCATTGGATGCTGAGTGGCTATGAGATCCGGCAAAATGTGTTGGTGGAAAGCAGCACCCTGATGGTGTTGGGTACCATGCGTGAATTGAAAGCGCGCTACTCTGCCGCTTAACTCTTCCGCTTGACTCTTCCATAGGGCGGCGCAGGTTCAGCCGCGCCGCCATCTTAAATGTTGAAGTCGTATCCATACTGCTTTTTTAGGTCTTAATTGAGGGCGGAGGTGGGCACCATGGGCAGCACCACACTGGACGGGTACTGCGGACTGATATGAATGGTGGTCACCCCGCCTTCCGCCATGGCCTGGCGCGGGTAATTCAGCATGGCCTGAGCCTGGTTGCTGGGGCTGATGGAAATTCGCAGTTTATTGCCCTGGCGAATGATGGCGCTGGTGGGGAATACTTCAATTTGCATTTTCACCACTTCGCCCGGTACCAGCGGTGCGCTGGTGGCTTCTGCAAAGGGGTGATAGGGCTGAATCATCACACCCTCCACAAAGCGGGAGCGGGATTCGTCCACCAGGCGGCCGGAGGCCAGTAGCTGGCCATTGGTGATGGGCAGGGATTGGCGCGCGGACACCTCTTCAACCTGCACGGAGACCACCGCTTCGGTCACTGTGCTGTCGATCCAGATATCGGCCTGGATGGGGCCGTTGATGTAGTAGTCTTCCGCCATGGGCTCGGATTCAAAAATCACCCGCTGCTGGGGTACCAGGTCGCTGTTGCTGAAGCAGGCCTTGGGCAGGTTCAGGCCCAGTGTCCATTGATCGAAACTGCGTGAACATTCGGTGCCGTCGTTGATGTTCAGCTCCACACCCAGCAGGCCATTGGCATCGTAGGCGAAACCGCTGGGATGTTCCGGTTGGGTCATCTGCGGGCCGCTTTCTTCGGTGGTGGGTGCGGTTTTGCTCAGGCCCTGATCTTCCCGCAGATACCAGCGCTCCGGTGTCATCAATGGGTGCGGCCAGTCAGTGGCCGTGGCGAAGTGATCACCCTTGAATTGGGCGGGGGTGCTGGGGGTAGGATAGTTTTTCACAAACTGGGTAACCTGGGGCATGGATTCGGTGTTGGTGTCGATGCCTTTCAGGTATTTGTCAAACCACTGCAGCAGCATCAGATCCACCGGCGGCACGGTTTCATTACCAATGTGGGTGGCCACAAAGTTCACAAAGTGACTGCCGTCATAGATTACCAGGCGGCTGTCCACTCCTTTGTTTTTGAGAATCTCGTACAACAGCGGCTCATCCCGCTGAAACAGGTCGTGCAAGGCACCCAGAATCAGGGTGGGGGCTTCCACTTTATCCATATTGGTAATGGGTGAGCGCAGGCTCCAATACTCGGTCTGGAAGTTATAGGTGGGCTCGCCGTCCAGGGCCTGGTTGATCAACGGCAGAAAATAGCTTCTCATCTGTGCCACATGTTCGTCGGTGGCGCTGATCAGATGCTGCATGTGTTTGGGGTTGAGTAGCGATGTGGGCACGTTCTGGGTGGACGTGAAGTGGGTCAGCTGCAGCCAGCGGCTCATGAACAGGCCATTGAGCATGCCGCCGATGCCCACGGTGCCGCGCATGGCGTCGCCCATGGGCAGGCTGACGAAGGCCGCGTCCACCAGGTCCGGGCGTAGTTGTGATGTGAACAGCGAGGTAATGGCCATGTAGGATACCCCCGCCACCCCCAGTTTACCGTTGGACCAGGGCTGGGTTTTGGCCCATTGCGCCGCATCGGAGTAAGCGGCTTGTTCATTGGGGCCCAGCAGATCCCAGCCGCCGCTGGAAGCGCCGGTGCCGTAGGCATCCACCGCCACCTGCACATAGCCCCGCCGCACAATAAAGGAATCGGTAACACCCAGTAGCAGATTACCCGGTACCTTGCCCAGCAGCAGGCTCATCAGGTTGGTGTTGTAGGCGGATTGAGTGAGGATAACCGGGAACTGGCCGGGTATCGGCTGGCCGTTCTCATCGGCGGGAACGGTAACCCTGGCGCTCAGTTTCTTGCCGTAAATGGTATCGATGAACTGCAGGGGCAGGTTCACCGCTTTGGGGTATTCTGCGGCCCGCTGATAGATAGTGCCGCTGCCACTGGTTTCCAGCACCGCCTGGGCATCGTCGTTGAGAATGATCTGTTCATCAGCAGGCAGGGGTGATTCAGTGTTACCAGCGGAGGTTTCTGCTGGATTGCTGGTGCGTTGGCTGCTGTTGTTGTCATTGGAAGCTGAATCCTCTCCAATACAGGCGCTCAGTAAGCCCCCTGCCACAACGGTGCAAAGCAGTAGGCGGATAGATCGATGGATTCCCTGGTGCATTACTTCGTCCCCAAACATGACCTTTTGTACGGACGTTGCATAACTCACGTCGTGCGACAGAGTGCATCGCAATAGCTCGTCCCGGTCTGGTTGTTATTGTTGGCAAGCATCCCTTGCTTGCGTGTTTTATTTATTGTTGAGCGGTCATTGTGTTGCTTGTCGCGGCGGTATTGCAGGCAACCGTGCGCCGCCATAATATTTGTGATGCCATAATATTTTTTGACAATGGGTATTGTCAAATCGAGTTTCCCTTACAGAACAAACAGGTAGGCGTTCCCCGGGCGGGGAAGTGTCTGATAGAAAAAGGAAAAAGCCCCACTTGTGGGGCTTTGTAGTAGAAGGGTAATGATTTGCAAATCAGGCCCCTTGGGCAACTCTGGTGGCCGTATCTGCTGCCGGAAAGTCGGCGGATTCGGGGCGTATTTCCTCCACTTTCACGATCACCCCCACGTCCGGTTCGGTTTGTCCGCCGATCTGGCGCGGTGTTGGCCAGTTGGCGCCACCATCGTGAATGGAGCTGAAACGAACCCGGCGGGCAAACTCCGCAAAGATGATCCGCAATTGCTGACGCGCCTGGTTCATGCCCACACAGGCCCGGCGGCCGCCGCCAAAGGGGAAATACTCGTTAGGGCCGAACTTGTTGTTTTCAAGCCAGCGTTGCGGCCGATATTCTTCGGCATCATCACCGTACACTGATTTGTTGCGCTGGGTGAGGTAAATGCAGGGGAACACGCAGTTGCCTGCCGGTATCAGCCAATCGCCGATCTGGGCATCCTGGGTCAGCCAGCGTACCGTGCCCACCGCAGACGGTGTCAGGCGCTGGGATTCATTGAGGCAGGCGGTCAGGTAGGGCAGCTCAGCCACTTTCAGCGGATCAAACCTGCCTTCTGCGGCAATGGAGGCTTTCACTTCCTCGCGGATGCGCTGCAGGACCTCGGGCTTTTTCAGCAGCCAGAGCATAAACCAGGCCGAGGTGGCAGCGCTGGTTTCGTGGCCACCGATGAGCAGGCCAACGGTTTCTGAGATGACCCGTTCTTCTGCCAGCAGGTTGCCGTCTTCATCGGTGGCCCGTGCCAGCACCGACAGCATGTGGCTTTCCCCGGCATCCATGCGGGCACGAATGGCGCGAATATCCTGCCGGATCATGTCCGCCAGTTGTACCTTCAGATCGATGGCCTGTTTCCAGGGGAACAGGCCTTTCCTGCCGTTGCCGAAATCCCCTTTCCGGGTGCGTTTCAGGTAGGCCTTGTTGAGCATGCCGCGGTAACGTTTGGCGCCGATCATGGAGCCCACGGCAAAATTGGCGTCGCTGCAGGCAGACAGCAACCAGCCCAGCATCAGCCGCTTGTAGGTGTCCTTGCGATCACCCCGGCGTAAATTGAAAACGGTGTAGCAGATCACATCCAGTGTGATGTCGCCCACCAGGCGTGGAATATTGAATTCGTCCCCCACCTGCCAGGCATTCAGGTGCTCGGTGACAATATCATGCATCACCCCGGCCCGGTCTTTCAGGCGGTGGGTGTTGAGCGGGGGGATGATCATCTTGCGGGAATCCTGATGGGGTTTCTGATTCAGGAATACCGTGTTGTCCTCCCCCACATCCATAGGCAGTTGGGTGCGGGAGGCGTCGTACTGATCCGGCCTCAGGGAAAACACATCCTTGATGGCTTTGGGATCGGAGAGGATCACCATGGGGCCCTGTCCGGGCAGGCGCAGGGTAAAGTAATCACCGAAGGTCTGTTGTTGCTTTTCCAGGTACTGCCACAGTCCATAACCCATGTTCATGGCCTGTTTTACTTTCATGTCCCTGGGGCCGGGTGGCAGCTGTGCGGTTGCCGTCATAACGATTCTCCCTTGTCACCGGTTCAATGCTGGCGTATCCGTGCCGCCGGAAACAGGCTCCGGCGGCGATCCTGCAGGGAAAGGAATCAGTCGTCTGCGTCCTGCAGCTCCTGTTGTTTTTTCATGTTGTCCCAGAACCGTTGTGGTACGTGCTCGTTGGGCACTTTAACGAAACTGGCTTCGGTGGGATCGCCGTTGGTATAGGATTGCTCGCCGCAGCCCATGCCATCCTCATCGAAAATAAAGAACAGTGCCATGCGGATGGTGAGCATGTACACGGCGTCTTCGTCATCGGGTTCGATACCGAATGCCACCGGCAGCATGGCGCCCGGGTACATTTGATGCACGTTGCCTTCCAGCACCAGGGTGTCTTCACCGACGATGAACTTTTCCAGTTCCAGGTGAATGACAAACAGGTTGAAGGTCACCAGATTACCGTAGAATACACACAGCTCATCATAGGATTGCGGCTGGATGCCTTCCATCAATCCGTCATCACCCTTGCCCCAGCGACGGTAATCCTGGCGCCGCTGTGAACAGGAGGCCATCAGCGTTTCATAATCACCTTTGCACTCGGCACTGGCATGGTCAACGAAGTTCTGGCAGATCAGCTTCTGGCGCTCGGTGACGCACTTGGGCAAGATGTTGTCGCGCACAAAATTGGCCAGATAATCGGGATCAAACTGCTCAAAGGGAATGGGGCGTTCTGGTAGGGTTTTACCAATGTACATGGAATCCTCTCCTGCAATATTTCTCGTTTTTGTTGTCATGGCTAAGATACAGGTTTACACCGTATACCTATTTGGCAGGGACATCAATAGCGCGCGCGCCGGCGCCCGACCCGTGGTGTCAGGCCGCAGCTTGATCACGCTTTTAGTTGCAGGGTCGCGAGTATCTTAAGTTAATGATTTTATGAATAATTATGCCGCCGGTGGTTGGGCTCCGGCGAACAGCAGGCGAAGTTGGGTATCGTCCATTTGGACTACGCAGGAGGAGGTCACCCGAAACACGCTGCGGGTGATCAGCCAGCGGTTATCCCGCCTCTCATAGTCATCTTCGTAATAGCCCGCCAGTTGGGTCAGGGTCTGATGGTGGTTGTCGATCTGGTGGAAATATAGATCCCAGACGGCACTGGCCTGGTGTGGTGAATGCCACTGGATGCGGGCATTCTGGCCATGATGCATGTCGATGATGTGGGCGTGGCAGGCAAGCTCTTCATACAGGCTCAGAAACTCATCCCGCGTGGTGAACGTGCCCAGTGTGCCATAGTCGATGTGTACTGCACCGGCGGCAAAACACTCTCGAATGGCAGCGATGTTTTTGCGATCGCAATGATGCAGATAGGCTGCTTTCAATTGTCGAATCGCTTCAATGTCTTCCAGCCTTTGCAGGCGTTGCTCCAGTGCGTTCACCGTTGGTTCTCCTTTGGCTTCTCCCGTGACTTGGGGATTTGGGGCTGAAGGGGGTGTTCGGCCCGTTGTTTCAGGGCATAGGCCATGGCGTTGAAACCATCGCGCATGGATCGATAGAACAACCATTTTACCAGTGGGCTCAAGGCACCGCTGATGTGATCCTCGGTGTGATAACAGCAGCGCCCGTCCGCCAGTGCTTCGACGGTTTGCCAGCGGCGGGCTTTCAGGATGCTGTCGTGCAGCATGTTCATGCCCCAGCCAAGGGATTGCGGTGGCTTGACGCCGGTGATGAATTCCCGCTGCAGGCGTTTGCCGCGCCCGGGCAAGTTCACGTGCAGCTCCACCGGGCTGCCGGGCTTGAAGCTGGTCACCACTTTTTCGGTAAAGGGATTCCACTCGGGATAGCGTTTCAGGTCGTAAAGAATCTGCCACACCCGTTGTTGCGGCGCGTTGATCTCAACCCGGTCGGAGTAAACAGTAAAGCTGGGCATCAGGCGGTACTCGCCTGCCCGGTGGCGTTGGCGCGGGCAGCGTCCTGTGCTGAACCGGTGCCGCAATCGGTAGACGGCAGGCTGTCAATCCACGCCAGGGTTTCATCCCACAGGCGTTTGCCTACCTGTTCATGGTTGGCCTCGGGGTTGGGGGCCGCGGCGGCACAGCGATCAAAGTAGCGTCCGCCGGCAAGCCCCGGCGCCGTGGCGCAATAAATCTGGGTCTGTGCCCCCTGGCGCGGGGTCAGCATAAACAGCATCTGCAGTGGATTAACCCACTGCAGTAACCGTTGCATACGTTGGTTGGTTTCCAATCCCCGGATGGCGATATTGGTGGCAATGGAGCCCGGGTGCAGGGCGTAGCTTTGAATGTTTCTGTGCCCGTAGCGTCGTTGTAATTCAAAGGCTGCGTGCACCAGGCCCAGTTTGGATTGGCCATAGGTTTGCCAGGAGTTGTAGGGCTGGCTGGCATGAAACAGTTCGCTGTTAAGCCCCTTCTGGTGCAGATGTGATGCCACAAAGACCACCCGCGCCGGTTCTGACACTGTACCGGATTGCTCCAGTAACGGCAGCAGTCGCCGGGTCAGGTGCATGGGCCCCATAAAATTGGTGCGCCAATGAATTTCGAAGCCGTCGGCGGACAGGTGCGGCTCACGCCAGCTGCCGAGGATGTCGGCGTGGATGCCGGCATTGTTGATGAGAATGTGCAGGCTATCACCGATGGTGTGGCGGTACCATGCAACAAAGTCTTCCACGGAATCGGCCCGGGTCAGATCCAGGGGGTGGCCGTGCAGTTGGTGGTGAAAACCATCGGCCTGCAGTTCACGCCGCATCTTTTCAACACTGGTATCGGTATTGCTGCGGGTGGTAATAATGACCCGGGCGCCCCAGGCGGCCAGGGTGATAGCGGTTTCATAGCCGATGGAGCCGGGGGAGGCGCCGGTGACAATGGCGGTTTTAGGGTGTAGATCAACGGGCATTGCCATGGGCGGTTTGGTCAGCAGACGTCGCGCGACGCTGCTGACTGCCGTGGTGACATCGCTTAAAGGCATTCCTTTTCCCTCTGGTTGGTGTGCAGAAACGGTTGGATCAGGTCGCCACTCATGGCCCACAGCCGCTGTCCATTGGATGGATCCAGTGCCAATGGGGACGGTTGTTTTTCCCGCATCATGTGCAGGTAGACACCGCTGCGGCTGGCCATGTCATCAGCGCAGGCCAGGTAGCAAACCGGAGCGGCGGCCTGCTGCGGTGAGCGAAACAGCAACTTCATAATGGGCGACAGGATGGGCTTGATGTAGGCCGGTGATTCCCGCGCGATATTGGAGGCGATGGGGCCGGGGCAGAGGCTGTGCACCGCAACGTTCAGTTCGCCGTTGGGGTTCAGGCGGCGATGCAGTTCCTGGGCAAAAGTGGAGAGATGGAGCTTGCTTTGGCCGTAGAATTTCATTCCGTCCTTGATGCCGTAGTGGTGAAAGGCGGCAAAGTGATCGAAGTCGATGGGGGCGGAGGATTGATGGGCTTCGGAGGAAACAAACACCACCCGGGGAACATCGGCCCGGCGCCCCTGCAACGGCAGCACGCCATCCCGGCACCAGCGCGCCAGCAACAAGCGGTTCGCCAGAAAGTGAACGGCAAACATGATCTCGTAGCCCTGTGGTGTTTTGCGCGCATGCAGCGGCATCAGGCCGGCGTTCATGACCGCGATATCGAGTTTGATATTGCGCGCCTGCATCTGGTCACACAACCGTGTCACCGAACGCAGATCCGATAAATCCACCGCCAGCATCTCGACGTTGGGGTTACCGGAGGCACGTTTAACCTCTTCCCCCGCAGCCGGAATGCCACTGCGGCAGGCCATGATGATATGTCCGCCGCGCCGCGCCAGATCGATGGCCACGGCTTTGCCCAAGCCGCTGTTGGCGCCGGTGATCAGGCAAACTTTGCCGTCGATGCGTTGTGCATCGGGTAAGCCCGGTAATTGTTCCTGCCGGCTGAACAGATCCAGCAGAGCGGTAGTGACCGCGCTGATCACACCTTTGTGGCCGACGCCGCTGGCCCCGCGATTGTTGTGATTATTGTTCATAGGGAATTCCATAACGGCGGCGGTAGAAAGCAGTCTGTGTTTCTATGTCTTCCCGGGTCAGGCCAAAATCCTCCAGCCGGTAAACGTGCTTGCCGTAACGGTGTTGCACGTTGCGTTGGCGGGTGGCTTCGGCGGCCTGAGCAACACGTTCATCAAAGGGCAGGCCGGCGGCTCGGTAGATGCGCGCTACTTCGGCAATGGGATCTTTAAGCAGATCGTAGTAAGACACATCAATAAAGCGTTGCGGGTTGGCCCGCTCACGCACGTCGATGGACACTTGCATGAGTCGATTCACTTTGCGTACCCAGTGGCGGGCCACGTCCCGTGCGTCCACCTGATCACTGAACACGCCCCGGCCGTGGGCGACCATGCTGCAGAACGAGCCGGTGGTTTTCTGCGGGTCACGGTGAGTTTGCACAATGGTGGCCTCTGGAAACACCTTAAGGATGACATCCAGATACTCCATGTGGTGTGGGGTTTTCAGCACCCAGTTGGCCGCCGGCCGTTGCCAGGTGAGAATTTTCAGCAGTGTTCGCAGGTACTCGTAGGCCGGGGTATGATCCTGCTTTTCCAGCCAATTTGCATAGGTAGGAACGTGCAGGGTGGCTTCCGGGGATTGGCTCATAAAGCTCAAATCCAGTAACAGCACATCCTCCTCCGGGGCATCGTGTTCCACCGGGTGGATGGCAAAAAACTCCGGCGCCAGATAGGCCAGGCCTTTTTCCGCCGTGCGCGCCATGGCGATCCGTTTTTTGGGATTGCCGGTTTTCTCCCTGGGTAACGGCAACGGGTTCAGGGCCTCCCAGGAGAGCAGGGCACGCATGTTGGGATCGGCGGCTAAAAGCCGGTGCAATGTGGTGGTGCCGGTGCGCTGCAGGCCGGCAATGATGATGATTTTGCCCAGGTCAATCTGCAGAATCTCCGGGTGCGCTTGCAGTAATTGCTGAGCCCGCAAGCGCACCATCAGGGCCGCTTCCAGACGGTTTTTCTGGATCAGTTTGCCCAGTGGAGTGAGGTTGGCTTCCTCATTGATGGCGTTCACCAGCACCGACAGCGGTGTGCGAAACCATTCGTCGCCGAAATCCGTGAGCCCGCTTTTGCGCCGGGCGTTGGCAATCAGTTGCTCTGTATCCAACTGGCCCAATACACCCATCTTCTCGGCCACCCGTCCGGCGCGGTTAAACAGGGCAATGGGCAGCGGCCGGTAGGGTTTATGGTATTGATTGCCGGTTTGCAGCGGTTTTTTCCCCATGATGAACTCTTATGCTGTAGCGGTTTGTTGTTTTGTTTGTAGCGACTGCAGTTGCGACAGCTTGACGACGCGTGTACTGGGTTGCGGATGTTGCCGGGCCCTGATCCAGCGAAAGCACATGGTGCCGCTGGCATGGCCGGTGGTGTTGATCCAGTTGGGCAGCCCCGGGTCCTGGTGGGCAACGATAATGCGCACCGAGCCATCGTCTTCAAGTTGTGCCAGGTGTTTGTTGGTGTGAATCTGGAAATGGGTATAGTCCAGGGATTCCATCCAATAGTTATTCAGCTGGAAATTCCAGTGCTCGCATTGCGGCGGGGTGACTTCGATGAGCAGGGCCTCATCGGCGGTCAGCGCCCAGTGGCTGTGGTAGTAGATAATGTTGGGATCACCGCCGGCGGCAGTGGAAACCTCAGGATCAAACTGAGGCAGCGTATTGCTGTGTTGTTGAAAATCCCGGGCCCATTTGGCAAACAGCAGGGAGGCGCCTGCCACCAGCGTGCTGGTAGATCTAAGCCCGCTGTCCACCTGCTCCGGGGTGACCCTGCCGGGGACGGCAGTTTCGCCCGGCGGGCAGATGCGCTCAATGCTCAGCTCTGCCGGTGTTTCCCGTTCCCGATCCAGGAACGTTTGGCGTACGATCAGGTTGCCGCTGTTCGGTTGCATGGGCAGCCAGTTGTTCGGCTGGGGCTGGCAGCTGACGATGATTTCGAAACAGCCATCGTCATCAATGGCCAGCTGAGATGCCTCCAGGTAGCCTGATGGCGGCATGCCGCCCCCTTGCCCGTAGTGTCCGATCTGGGTGCCAAAGCCCAGGTAGTGCACACTGTTGCGGCGGCCGCGGATGCGGTACTCGTATTCACCGCTGATGCAGGCGGTCTGGTAGTAGTTGTCCGGATTGTCGGCGCCCATTTTTACGGTCTCGTGTACCACCCGGTGCAGTACCGGAGCCTTGGGATCGGCGTGCTCCACAAACGCCATCAGTCCGGCCCGGGTCAGCCGCGTCAGGTAACGATAGCCTTCCGCCTGATTGAAGGCATCCTGGGGGGTGCCGGGAAAACTCAGTGATGCGCCGGCGGCTTTCAAGGTGTCGCAGAATTCCTCCCAGCTCTGGCCGGAGAGAATGCGTTGCTGGGCCAGGGATTCCGGCGTCACTCCGCGCAGCTGACGCCACCACAAGGTGATTTTGCGAAATCGGTTGAGAACAGCAATGGCGGTTTTCATTGATAGCACTCCACGGTGTCAGCCCAGGTACGCCTGTCCGCCGTCAATGGCAATGCTCTGGCCATTGATATAGGCGCATTGATCGCTGCACAGGGTTGCCACGAAACGGCCAATGTCGGTTTCACAGTCACCCACTCTCTGCATGGGCAGGGAGCGGATAAAGGCCTGGGATTCCTGCGGGTTGTTGTCCATCCACCACTGTAACCCCGGCGAGGATGCCAACGGCAGGATGACATTGCTGCGAATGCCATCCGGCCCCCATTCGCAGGCGGCGGCCCGGGTCAGTGCCCGGATTGCGTCTTTCACAGCGGCGTACCCGCCATAGCCGGAGCTGTCCCAGCGTTTGGCGGCAGTGGAGGCCAGGTTGACGATGCAGCCCCCCGGCTTCAGGTGCGGATAACACAGTTTCATCAGTTTAAAGGTGGCGCGGGGGCCCGAACGCCAGCCGTTGTCCAGCTGCTCATCACTCAGATCCAGCAACGAGCCCAGGCACATCTCCTGGGCATTGTTCACCAGAATATCAATCGTGCCGAAGTGGTCGACCACCTCCTGCACTGTGTGCTGCAGGGATTCATCATCCATGACGTTGCACTGAATGGCGATGGCCTGTGCGCCCCGTTCCCGGATCAGGTCACAGGTGTGCTGGAGTTTTTCCAGGGTGCGCCCGGTTACGGCAATGCGGGCCCCGGCGTCGGCCATGGCCAGCGCAATACCTTGCCCCACGCCCTGGCCGGCACCGGTGATCAAGGCGACTTGGTTGTGCAGGGAAACAACAGGTTGCTGGATGGCCATGACATGTTACCTATCAATCATTAGTTTTTTATCGCACGTTAAAGTATGATCCCTATAAATGCAATATATATTGCAAAAAGATCTCAATAATGGGTGGGTTACCATCAAGCCGACGGTATAAGGGGCTTGGGTGATTGGAGTGAGGGGGCTTGGGTGATAGGAGAACCGGGATGATAGGAGGGCCGGGATGATTGGAGGCTTGGAAATTGATTGGCGACAACGGTATGGCCCATGGGCTGTGGTGGCGGGGGCTTCCACCGGAATCGGTGCCAGCTTCAGTGAGCAGTTGGCCGCCAGGGGGCTGAATCTGGTGATGATTGCCCTGACGGGAACCGGCCTTACGCAGCAAGCGGCCCGGCTGGAACAGCGCCATGGCATTGCAACGCTTTGCCTGGAAATGGACCTGGCCGATGCGTCGGCGGTTGCCCGCCTGCCGGACCTGATTGCCCGGCGGCAGGTGGGCCTGCTGGTGTACGTCGCCTGCCATTCCGTGATCGGTGAGTATTTGCAGATTTCGCTGGCGGATAAACTGAAAATGGTGGACGTGAACGTGCGCGGGCCCTTGCTGTTGATTGATGCGCTGGCGCCCGCCATGCAGCGCCGGGGTCATGGCGGTATTCTGCTGATGTCGTCCCTGTCCGGTTTTCAGGGTAGTGCCATGGTGGCAACCTATGCAGCTACCAAGGCGTTCAATACCGTGTTGGCAGAGGGGCTCTGGTCGGAACTGCAGGAAGACGGTGTGGATGTGCTGGCCCTGGTGGCCGGTGCAACCCATACACCCACGTTTGATGCCTTAACGCCCCGGCACCGGCAAAAAACCGTTTATCCCATGCAGCCGGATGCGGTGGTCAGGGAAGCTCTGCAGCAGTTGGGGCGGCGGCCCACACACATTGCCGGACGCTTGAACCGGGTGGTGAATTGGGTGTTGCGGCGTATACTCAGCCGGCGCAATGCCATACGCTTTATCAGTCACAATACCAAACGGGTTTACCGAGACGAACATGGCAGAACAGATTGAATCAATTCGCCCGCGGGCGGACTCCACCCGGGAACGCATACTGGATGCGGCAGAACAACTGTTTGCCCACAACGCATACGAAGGTACAACCTTGCGGGAGATAGCCACCCTGGTGGGTATCCGGGAGCCGAGCCTATACGCCCATTTCGCCAACAAGGAAGCCATCTACGATGGCGTGATTGACCGCGCCCTGATTCCTTTCAGTGATGCGCTGCTGGATTGGAGCATGCCGAAGATAACACTGCAGACGCTGTTTGATATGCCCGCCCGCTTGCTGGCGCTGCACGCACGGCATCCCTACTGCGCGCAGATTCTGCATCGGGAATTTACCAGCCAGCCCCACCGCATCAGCCTCAAAGTACTGCAATGGCAGCAGCAGTTTGTGGAACAGTCCCAGCGCTTCATGGCAAGCCTGCCGGAGACGGATTCGGATTCAGTGCATAAAACCCGGGTGGTGGCCAACATGATGACCTGCACCAATGTGATTCTGGGAATTTTTTCGACGCGGGGCATGCAGCAGCGTTTACTGGGGGATGAGTTTGACGAGGCCACCATGATGGAGGAGCACCTGCGCCTGGCCAACAAAATATTCCGCAGCCTGGTGCTGTAACGCCCCGGGGGATGGTCACACTGCTGTCAAATTAGAGTCATGAAGCCATGTTAGGTTGCTGGGTCCGTTGTGACTTCTGTGGATGAACTATGACGCTTCCGTTTGCTGTTCCGTATATTGCGCGCCGTGCGGCGCTCATGCTGGTGTTGACGCTGGCTGCCTGCACCATGCAGAGCCCTGTTGCGCCGGCCCCGGCCACTGACCACTTTGTCGATGAGCATCAGGCGGCGCTGCATTTTATTCAGCCGATATTCAGTGTGCTGGATTGTGAGAAAAAGGGCGAGATAGAACAGGGCGAGGTGGATGAACATTTCTTCGAGCTGTATTTCTTTGCCGATCGCGATCGATCACGGAGTATTTCCGCGGTTGAGTTCGCCCAGTCCATGCCGCATTCCACCCCACAACAGAACCTGTATCTTTTCCAGAGAATGGATACCGATCGCAATGAGTTGATCAGTGTAGAGGAGTACCGGCAATTTGTTTTTGCGGCATTGCAGGTGGCCGACACCAATCAGGATGGCAGTGTTGATGAACAGGAGGCCGCTGTGCATGCCTTTCGACGGGCCGGGAGGCAATGATGGCGCAGATACACATCCATAACCTGTTTCCGGTGCCGGTGATGCGGGTGGAGGGGTTTCTCAGCCGGCGGGCCACAGACGACGTGCTCGCCGCGATTCGCCGCTCACCGCAATTGAAAAATGCCCAGACTGACTTGCTGGCCCATACGGAAGTGATTCGGCCGCAGCAGAACCCCCACTATCAGCAACTGGATGAACTGGCACAGGAAAGCCTGCGGGATTTCGGCTTCCTGTTGTTTGGTGAAAACCTGAATTGGCACATCAAGGAGATGTGGATGAACCGCCTGTCCCACGGTGGGCATCAGGTGATGCACTCCCATGCCAACAGCTTTATTTCCGGTGTGATATATCTAACGGATTCAGATGAGTCGGCCCGCACCGTGTTTCACAACAGCATGGGTAGCCGCCAGTTCGTGTTTTCCAACCAGCATGCACAATCCACTACCACTCCCTACAATGGAGAGCGTTGGGTGGCCAGCGATATGCGCCGTGGTGATCTGATGCTGTTCCCCAGCTACATGTTGCACGCAGTGCCCCGCAATGAAGGGGGTGAACGCATTACCATCGCCTTTAATGCCTTGCCGGAACGCTTGAGAAGCTGGGATTACGAGGTTCGTTTCGCAGGCCAGTGATGCCTTCAGTTACCGAATAAATGTTGGCGCAGTTGCAGGGCTTCCATTTGCTGTGGGCTTGCCTGCTGTAATTCCGACAGCAAGCGGTAAGCCGCCTGGGGTTGCTCCCGGGCCAGGCCGCGGGCACTCATCAACAGTGTGCGATAGGCCGGGGTGAAATCTTCGCTGCTGCGCACGATGTCCAGCAATGGCGCTTTACTTGACGCCACCAGCTGACCGATATTTTGGCTGCCCCGGGCGTGGTGCCCTGCTTCGATAAAGCGATCCCGCGCCTGCCAGTAGGATTGCAGGCGCCGGCCAAATTCCGTCGCTGCCTCCGCATCAGGCAGCAGACTGCCGCGCAAGGGTGCCAGGGCCTGCAGCAATCTGAGCAGGCGCGCAGAGGGCTGATCCTGGGTTTGATAGACAAAGCGCGGTGCCTGGTAGGCAACCACGGGGAAATCATCGGTATTGATGGGGCCGGCTCCGGCAAAACGCGCCAGGGCCCGGGTGTCTCCCAAAAAGCCGCCGAACAATGCAAAGTCGGAATTCAGCCGTCCCTGCACCAGCTGTTGCTGCAGGGGCGGGTAGTGTACCCGCTGCTGCAACCAGTTGGCCTCGTATTGCGGTGCGCTTTGAAAGCCCGCCAGACACAGGATCGGTTGATCCAGGCTGAAGTGGCCCAGGTGCAGCTGGGCGATGGGGAACACGTCGATGAAGGTACGGATGATGGTGCGCAAGGTATCCAGATCCAGTTGGAACAGCGGCAGCCACTGGCAGAATACACCGTCGGGGGCAAGGCGATTCCTGATGGCAGAAAAGTGCTCCCGGGTGTAGAGCGAGCCGGCCCCATCCCGTGATGGATGAAAGATCTCGGCAATGATGACATCAAAAGCAGCATCACTGGCAAGCACAAAGCGCCGTGCATCCGCCGCAATGATAGTCGGTGAGTTATTCCAGGCGGAGGAGGTCACCTGCACACCAAAGTGTGGCATGAGTTCGATTGCTTCCGGTATGAGTTCAACGGCGGTGGTGTGCAGATCCGGGTAGTATTGGCTGGCTTCAAATGTGATGCCGGTACCCAGCCCCAAATACAACGCGGATTCAGGCAGCCCCTGCAGCAGAAGGGGAAGGTGTGACTGGCGATGATCAGAGAACCGGGAGGCGGTACCGCCCATGGTGAAGTGGTTGTTCACTTTGAGATGACGGGCCCCGGCGGTGTCTTCCACCACGGCAACCGCCGCCATGATGCCGTCGCGGTAGTCGAGAACCCGGCTGTGCGTACTGCTGTTGATAAAGCGCAGGGGCACAGGTTGCAGTAACATCCCCACACAGAGCAGGGCGGGAATTGCTCCGTAGCGCAGCCGCAAGGGCCACTCGGTGTTGCGCCGGGTGGCCGCCAGTAACAGGTAACCCACAGGGATAAGCAGCAAGGCCACCTTGGCCCCCAGGGCCGGCAACAGAACGATGCCGAACACCAGTGGTGCCACGGCGGCACCCAGGGTGTTCCAGCCCAGGGCATGACCCAGGCCATTGCCGCCGATGGCGTGGCTGGCCAGATGACTGAACAGCGCGCCCATGCAGGCAGTGGGCGGCAAAAACACCAGGGCGGCCAGCATCAACTCGGCCAGGATGGCATTGACAGAGCCCGATCCCATTCCCTGCAGCAGAAACGGGTACAGGGTATTGGCCAGCCACAGGCAGCCGATTCCCAGCAGGCAGAACACGCTGGTCATGCTCAGTAACAGAGTCAGTTGATGCTGAGCGTGGCTGGCGCCGAGCCGAGCCGACAGCCTGTGCTGATAGAACCCGGCGCCGATGCTGATACCAACCAGGTACACCGCCAGCACTACCGCAAAACTGTAAACCGTGTTCTCGAGCACCTGGCTCAGCACTCTCACCACCAGAATTTCATAGCCGATACCCAACAGGCCGCTGCAGAACAGAATCAGTGCGCGGGGAGCGGTGGCAGGAGCGCAGAGCGCAACCGGGGTGGTGGTTGGTGACCTGGTTTGGTGGAAAAACAGCACGGGAACAGACAATGCGCAGAGCAGGTTGATGCCGGCCAACATCCATTGGGTGGTATGCAGCCCCAGATTTGGAATCAACAAAAAGGTCGCACCCAATGTGCCCAGAACCGCACCCAGGGTGTTTGCCCCATAGAGTCCGGCGACGGTGCCGGATTGCTGCCATAACATGGAACTCATGCGCTCCATCGCCGGCAGGGTGGCGCCCATGGCAAAGGTGGCCGGCAGCAGTACCAGCAAAGAGGCGCCGAAGGCGATACACCAGTGACGTAAGGCGGAGGGGGTGGCCCCCATCAGGGTGGGCAGCCACTCATTATACAAGGGGATCAGTTGGGTCAACATCAGCGACCAGAAGGCGATCGCCAATTCCAGCCCAAAGTACCAGTGGTGTGGATAAGCAGTGCTGCGCATGAATCGGTTCAGGGTAAAACCACCCATCGCCAATCCCACAAAGAAGGCGGCCACCACGGCAATCACGGCAATCATTTCGTGGCCCAGTGAAACCGTCAGTAACCGGGTCCAGACCATCTGGTAACCCAGGCCGGCCAAGCCGGATAAGATGACCACCAGCAGAAACAGGGGATACCGCACCTGGATCATGACCCGGCTGCACCTGTAACGAAAAGCGTGAAGGCCAGATACAGGAAACCGATCGCCGCGATCCAGCTACCACCGGCGCGCACGGCGATGATGCCCCAGGATCGTTGGGTGATGAGCTGATGGCTGGCGGCGGTGAGGATGCTTACCAGCAAATAGGCGGCACAGGTAACCCCGGCCAGGTAGAGCACCAGCCCCTGGCCAAACAGTTCCGGCATGCCGTTGGCGTACCCGTGACTGAGCCCGGTTGCCATCACCAATGCAATGAAAAAACGGGGTGGCAGGGGCCGGGCCGCAAGCACCAGGCCACCCAGCACCAGAAACGAAATCAGGTTTATCACGGCAATCCATTGCTGTGCCGGCAGAGTGCTGCCCAATGCCGCGCCCGCCAATACCGCCAGAGGAAACAGCGGCAATGCGGTGCGCGCCGACGCGGTGTTCTGTAAACCTGCCACCAGGGCCAGCGCCAACCAGGGAATGAGATGGGACAGTGTGATCACCGGGTGCAGCAAGCCGGCGTAGTACTCGCCGAAACGGGTGGAAACCAGATGGGCATGAGCCCACTGTGGCGTGAGCAGACAGAACAACAACAGCCATCGTTTCATGGGATTACATCCAACCCAGGCTGGCCGCCGAGAAGTACACACCCAATGCGGCGATCATGCCGCCCAGGCCGCGTATTGCCCGGGTACCCGCAGGCCAGCGGGTGAGCGTGCCCAGTACGATGCCCACCAGGTGCAACAGGCCGGTGCTGATCACAAAGCCTACTCCATAGGCCAGGGGGTTGGCCGCCGCCGGCAGTTCGGTGCCGTGGGCATGGCCGTGAAACACCGCAAAGCAGCCCACCAAAAGCGCGGCGATCTCCAGCGGTGGGCGCAGGCTGAACAGCACCATCAGGCCGAGAATCAAGGCAGAGAGGGCGATGCCGGTTTCGATGGCAGGTAACGGCAGGCCTGCCAATCCCATGACCCCGCCCGCCGCCATGACCATGGGAAAGGTTATGGGCAACAGCCAGATGGCAGGTTTACCCAACTGGGCTCCCCACAGTCCAACCGCCACCATGGCCACCAAGTGATCCAGGCCAAGCATGGGGTGCAAAAATCCGCTGCTGAGGCCACCGGCGACCCCGGCCTCGGTATGGGCGTGGGCCGGGTTGGCGACCGCACAGATGAGCAGCAGCACAAGTGCGCCACACATTGGGTGCGAAGAGGATATTGGCCTGTGGTGATGGGGCATGGGAAGTACCTTCTATTCTGCGTGCAATGGGTGGTTGGGAATTAAATCGGGCTCAGCAGCATGTCTAACCGGGTCAGGAACCAAAAGCAGCCGATGCTGCCCACCGCATAGATGGCAGTGGTTTCCATCCAGCGGGGAAAATGGGATTGCAGGCTGCGGTGACTCCACAACAGGGCCAGCACAATCAGCACAAAACTCAGCTGGCCCAACTCCACGCCCACATTGAAAAACAGCAGTGCCGCCGGCAGATTTGCTTCCGGCAATCCGATCCCGGTCAGGGCGCCGGCGAATCCAAATCCGTGCAGCAGGCCGAAACCAAAGGCGATGGCCCAGGGCATGCGTGCACTCACGCAGGGCTCACCGCGCTTGAATTTGAGTACTTCCACGGCAACGATGGCGATACTGAGTGCGATTGCTGCGTTTACCGGCTTCTCGGGTACCCCCAGCCAGCCCAAGGTCACGGCACCCAGTGTCATGCTGTGGGCCACGGTGAACGCCGTGATGGTCTTGAACAGCATCCAGCGGTTGCCCACCAGCCACATTAATCCGAGCACGAACAGCAGGTGATCCACACCCAGCATAATGTGTTCAAACCCCAGAGGAAGGTAGGAGGCCATGATCCGCGTAATCGGCAGATTGCCGTTTGGATTGAGAGCAATATCGGGGTTGGCCCCGGTGAGGGTGTAGGTCTGGGGTTGCTGATCGATCCGGTCTATCTGTACCACCGCGGCGGAATAACGCTCTCCCAATTGCTGCAGGGCGAGTGTACCGTACAGATTCTTCTCGCCACATTGCAGACGCGGATAGTCAAATTCACAGTGGGCGGGAAACACCACCGTGGGGGGGAACTGATTGGTGGATGAGGAATAGGTCCACTCTACATTAAAGAGCCCGGTTTGGCGCTCGCTGATGGTGAGCAGCGCAATCGGTGTTTCATGGGCCAAAGCCTTGGTACAGGTCAGCGCGAGCAGGAACAGACAAACCAGGGGGATGGGTTTCATGTTAGTTGACCCTGCTGCTGACGGCATCCAAAGGTGTTGTCTGCGCTGTATTCAGGCGTGCCGATAAATGGGGGCTGAGGGCAAGTTCTATGCGATAGCGATCAGCCAGGCTCTTGGTTTGGTCAGCCAGTTGAATGTCGTTACGGAACTGTTTCCAATCCCGGATCACCTGGTTTCTAACGGATTCCAAAACAGCGGGCTGGCCCGGGTGGATGCCGGTGATGCGAACCATGCGCAGGCGGTTGTCCTGTTCGATCACCTGCCACCGGTTGGTGGCGTTGCCGAGCAGGGTTCCACTGGCCGTCGCGCCCAGCATGGTTTCCAGGTTGCTGGCGGGCCGTTGGCGATAATGACGCAGGCTGGGTTGCAATTCATCGGGCAGAGGTTCGCCCTGATTCAGGGCCTGTGCCAGGGTTTCGGCCTGTGGCAGGGTATAGGTTGCGGTAAGCGGAAACTGCTCGAAATCGTAAGCCGTCGGCAGGTCGTATCGGTCCCGGTTGAACTGGAAAAAGTCAGTGAGTTCCGCTTCGGTCGGCGTGTCAACGATGATGCGGTTGAATAATACGTTGCGCATTTTCAGGACCAGACGGTTGCGAATCATCTCATCCCCCTGATCCATCTCCATCTGCAGCGCTTCACGGTAGAGGATTTCATTCTGCGACCATTTAACGATCATGTTGTTGAGTTCATCCGCAGAAGGCTCGCGCCCCTGGCCCTCCTCAAAGATATCGATGAATTCCAGCAAGCGTGCATCATCAATAACAATGTGGCGGGGGTCCGGTCGGTTGCCCAGCACATAGCTGTCCAGCGCAAACATTAACAGCGCCAGGAGCAAGAACTGAATCAACGGTTCACGAAGCCAGGATGAGAACAATGAAGAAGGCATAGTCTTGGGTACTTTTCCTACGGTGCTTGTGGTTAAGCGAAGCAGGTCGCAAAGGTGTCCGTACCGGCGGCCTTAATGAAACAGCATGAAGCAAGCTGGAACGCTATTAATAAAACGTTTGTGCTACAGAAATATGAAACGACAAACATCCGCTGTGTATTCTGATTGCAATATTTCGTTAGTGAAACTTCAAAAAATCATCACCTAAATGACATTAACAGGGTTTAAAAACTATCCCTGTCAACTTGGCCGGTTGCAATCCATGGAAGGGCTTGTCGTCAGACGAGATAGGGTCAAGTGCATCAAGCAGTGTCTTGCTTCACCTATCAATGTCAATGTTATCTAAAAAGAACTCGGGGGTTCTTCCATGAACAAAAATGTAATGTCTGCTGCTCTGGCGGCAGCGGTGGTCAGTGCGGCGGGAAATGTCAGCGCCGGGCAGTACCTGTCAGGTGATTTCCATAACCACACGACCTGTTCCGATGGTTCTACGTCGGTTAAAACACTGACCCGAAAATCACTGGAGTATTTGGACTGGTTTATTCATGTTGGCCACAGCGGCCGCGGTGCCCGGGATTGCCGGGTCAGCGATTTCCTGTACTTAAATCGCGACAGTGAATACAACCGTGGCTTGTGGGTGAACTCACTGCCGGCCGGTGCGGCGGATATCAAGGGTGACGTGCGCTACGACACCATGCGCAATGGTGCTCAGGTGGAATCCATGTGGCGCTGGCAGAGCCTGCAGGAATTCAACCTGGGTGATATTGTGGAAGAGCGTAACCTGCCGGGTAACGAAGATAAGTCCGCTTTCCTGGGAGTTGAGTGGGTCGTGCCCGGGCACGAGCATTCCAGTAACTCCATCAGTGCGGGCCAATATGGCGAGTCACCGAATTCCGATGCACTTGCGCAGTTTGAATATTGCTTTGCGCGTAACTCCGACGATACCAGTCAAGGCGGTGGGCAGGGCTGGACCTGTGAATTGTCTGAACAGGGTAACAACACTATTAAATCCCTGTTCGCCGGGCGGCCGGAAGAAGGCACCGCTGACTACAACTCCACATTGGTTGGCGGCATTAATATCGACGATGGTGGTGAGCATGTGAAATCCACCGCCGCGGTATTGTGGATGCAGGAAAACTTCCCCGGCGCGGCGTTTGCGGTACAGTCACACGTTGAACGCCAGGGTGCATTCATTGCCCAGGATGATGAAGGCTACAACGTTGAACACATGCGTGACTGGAACACCGTAGCCCCGGATGTGGCTTTCGGCTTTGAAAGTCAGCCTGGCCATCAGGCTGTCTATGATCGTGGCAGCTACAATGCGGGTCGCCCCACTGCGGGGTTGTTCACCTATGGCGGTACCGGTTGCTATGGCGCGGCGGAAGCGGCCAGGCCCGGTCTGCACTTTGATGGAACGCCTTTGACACAGGCTGATTTTGCCGCCGGTTCGGAGTATGAGGTGATTCCAGACAACATGGACCCGGCCAAGGTAACACTGTGCCGACCGGGTGTGCGTACCATGTGGGATGCCATGTTGAGCGAGGGGCGTCGTTTCTGGTTCTTTGCCAGTTCCGATTGGCACAGTCGCGGCAGTTTTGGCCCCCTGGATTTTGAATCAACCAATGATTTCTGGCCCGGCGAGTATCAACAGAATTTTGTCTGGATCGAAGACGCGGAAGCCGAAGATCGCGCCCAGGCCATCGTTGACGGTTTGCGCACCGGTAACTCGTTCACGGTACAGGGGCAGCTCATCAGCGGCGATCTGGAGTTCAAGGCCTGTACACGACAGCAGTGTGCCACCATGGGTGAAACGCTGGCGGTTCGCAGAGGGCAAATGGTGCACGTGTTGTTGGAGGTGACCGATCCGGCAGGCAAGAACAACAGCAAGTACAGCTTTGCCAATCCATCGTTGCTGCAGATCGGTATGAACGTGCCTCTGAACGAGCCGGAGCTGGCCCAGGTTGACCTGATCATGGGGGCTGTGGGCACTGAGCTGAATCCAACGGATCCGGAGTATTATAATCCCCTGGCGCCGGCGTCTACCCGCATTGTGAAAACCTGGGATGACCTGGGTGGTTCCGGCCATGGTTGGGGTCATAGATGGGCTCACCGGAAGGCTGAGAAGGACAACAGAATAAAACTGCTCTACAGCTTCCGTGCTACCGAAGATGCCTATGTTCGTGCTCGCGGCAGCAATATTCCCGCCGCTACGCCCAACGAGCGTGATATGTACGGCAACCCACTGGCGGATAACCTGAGTGACAATATTTTGTGTGAGGATGCCGCCTGTCCACCCCACGTGAATGGCGTGCTGACAGCGGATGTGGAAGCCTGGGCGGATATCTGGTTCCACACCAACCCCATCTTTATCGAACTGAAATAGTTCTTTAACCGATCAGCAAAGGGCCCGCAACGGGCCCTTTTTTATAGGGTATTACCGGGAGCTAATCGCTCTCACCCCACAGATACTCATCGATCTCGCGCATCATGAACTGGTTGTCTTTTACCGTGCGTGCCACCTGTTCCGCCTCTTCCCGGGTATAGCCGTGCAGGTTGAAGCTGGTGGTGCCGGCGGGGTGGCCTTGGTAGAACAGTTGGATGTCCAGTTTCCAGTTTTGAGGTTCGTCGGCGCAGGGGTTAAGGCGTATGTGAGCTTTCAGACTGCGTTCCAGTACTGAAATATAATTCAATGTATCCATTCAGGGTCAGTCGTCCCAGCCTTCTTCGTCCATCAGGTCGAAGCGGTTCTCCCCCGGGCCCTGTTTTTTCTTCAGTATGTTCGCCAACCAGAACTCGGGTTCGCCGTTGAGTTGGCTCTGAATGGCGTCGATCAACTCTTCCACGTCGGGGCCACCGCTGACTTTCATTGGTGTAATGCCAAGGGCGATCAACTGGCGGCTGGCAGAGCCGCCCACCGAGCCGCAGTAGACAATATCGGCGCCCACCAGCCAGGCCAGTTTCGGTTTCAGCTTGTCTTCATTGCCGTCTTTTTTCTCATAGCCAAAGTCCTTGCTGGTGATCAGGCGGGCGTCTTCGGTGCCGACGCTGAAAACAAAAAATGCCTGCGCCGAACCAAAGTGCTGATCCACCAGATCACCGTCGGATGAGGCAAAGGCCACGATTAATTCACCGTTGCCGCAGACGGCATCTGCGACGCAGTCATGGTCGGTGGTGGTGGCCAGGTTTTCCATGGTCATGGTGGTGTCTCCCCTTGCGGCACGATAGTGGAATGGATTCTGCAATCATCGAACCAGTCTGGTGAACCCTGCTGTTGCCGCTTTGATTTCTGAAAAAGATATTCATATCAATTGGTTAGTGGGGTTTTGTCGGGTTTGTGTCAGGCCGCGCCGGTTTGATTTCCTTGGCCGTTAGATGACATTGTTTTATTTGCGACAATGTGGAGACAGGTGGAGTTGGGTAACAGGTTATGATTCACAGCATTGGACTGAAAGCGGCACAGGAACAGAAAAGCGGACAATACGACATTCGCACCCGGCACCTGGATGCGGAGGGCAGGCCGTTGTACGTGAATCATCTGATTCAGGAGGTGTCGCCCTACCTGTTGCAGCATGCGCATAATCCGGTGCATTGGCGCAGTTGGAACGATGTCAGTTTTCAACTGGCGCAGGAGCAAAACAAACCGGTGTTTCTGTCGGTGGGTTACAGCACCTGCCATTGGTGCCACGTCATGGAAGAAGAAAGTTTTGATGATGTGGAAGTGGCCGAGTACATCAATGAAAACTTTGTTGCCATCAAGCTGGATCGTGAGCAAAGGCCGGATCTGGATGAGGTGTATATGACCGCGTTACAAGTGATTCGCGGCAATGGCGGCTGGCCGATGTCCATGTTTTTGACACCGCAGGGGGCGCCTTTTTTTGGCGGCACGTATTACAGCAAGCCTCAGTTTTTGCAGGTGTTGCAGCAGGTGCATGCCCTGTGGCAGGAGGAACGGCAGGATCTGATCCGGCAAGGCGCGCAACTGTTGGCGTCAGTCAGGCAATACCTGGAACCGGCGGTCACCGGCCAGACCCTGAATACTGACTTGATATCCGCTGTTGCCGGGCACCTGCACAAACTCTCCGACACCCGCCACGGCGGCTTCGGACAGGCACCGAAGTTTCCTCAGGAACCGTATCTGTTGTTTCTGCTGGATCAGGTGGCCCGCCAGCCGCAAGCAACCTTGGCGGATAACCCATTGTGGCAGGAAGTGCACCGGGCTCTGGACGCCATGTTGCGGGGAGGTATCTATGATCAGGTAGGGGGTGGCTTTCATCGTTACGCGGTGGATCATCGGTGGCAGGTGCCGCATTTTGAAAAGATGCTGTATAACCAGGCGCAACTGGTGCAGGTGTACGCCCGGGCCCACGCCATATCCGGAAATCCGGAGTACCGGCGCGTGGTGGAGGAAACACTGGCCTACGTGAGCACGGAATTGCGTGATGAGCAGGGACTGTTTTATTCCGCCAGCGATGCCGACAGTGAAGGGGAAGAGGGGCGCTTTTTTATCTGGAGCCAACCCGAACTGAAGATGCTGTTGTCTGCACCGGATTACGCTTTGTTGTGTCAATGCTATCAGATTGACGAAGCGGGTAACTTTGATGGAAAAACCGTATTGAATCTGCAGGCGGATCTGCAGTCGCTGGCCCTTCGGCTGGGGCTGGACTATGGGTATCTGTGCCAGCGCATCCGTGAAATTCGGCAATGCCTCTATGCTCACCGCGCCAAGCGCGTAGCGCCGATGCTGGATCAGAAAATCATTACCGAGTGGAATGGGATGATGATTGCCGCGTTTGCGTTGGCCGCGCGGCTGTTGCAGCGTGAAGATTACTATCTCATTGCAGCCCATGCCGCCCGCCAGATCCTGCGGCGGCATCGTCGGGAGGATGGAGCCCTGTGGCGTTTGAGCCTGGCGGGGGTAAGCAGCCAACAGGCTCTGCTGGAAGATTACGCGCAGCTGCTGGCGGCGCTCATTGCGCTTTATGACGTGCAGCAGGACCGTTTCTGGTTAGAGCAGGCCATGTCACTTTATTGTGGGGTAATGGAGCTGTATTGGGATAAACAGGCCGCTGGTTTCTTTGTCAGTGCGCAGCAGTCCAGCGGGCCGTTGCTGGTTAACAGTAAAAATATTGCCGACACTGCCACGGTCAGCGGGAATGCCATGATGCTGCATAATCTACAGGCGTTGCTCGCCCGTAGCGGTGAACTGTTATTGCAGAATCATATTCGTCGGCAGGTGCAGGTGTTCGCGGCAGTGGTGAATAAAAACCCGTTGTCTTCACCGGTGTTCCTGCAAGGCGTGGCCGCTCTGAAATTCGGCAATGTGGATGATGTTCAATACGCCGCCGGCGGGGCTGCATGGTGCCGGTTGGATGCTGTGTCGCGGCAACAGGAGGGCCCAACGACCATTCGCCTGGTGCTGGGCATGAGACCGGGATGCTATGTGCAGACTGCGGCCATCGGCATTCAGGTTCAGCCGCAGGCCGCCGGGATCAGGCTGCCCCGGCAGGAGCGGTTGACGGAACCCTCGGCAATAAACCTGGTTACCCCGTTTCTGCCGGGTACGGCCCTTAGTGTGAAATTAACCCTGCAGGTGTGCACAGAGGACAGCTGCCATCCGCCGGAAACCATGCAGCTGACGGTGTGGGTTTAAAACACCAGACACACCACCGATTGCAGTTTGCCTTTGATGATGAAGGGAATGAATACCGTACGCTCATGTTGCAGGTGATCACTTTCCTCCACCAGTGGGCGGCCGGTGAGCCAGACTTCCCCCAACGCGCTTTGGCCCCGCACAAAGGCCGTGTCCAGATAACGTTGTTCCAGATCACTGCCCTGGCAGCAGAAACCGGATTTAAACAGCAGGTAGCGATCGTCCAGGTCAGGCATCCAGATCTCAAAGCGGCGTGCCATTGGGGTTTCCAGAGTGGAGAGGAACGTGACCACCTGCACCTCGCCGTCGGTGTAGGTGAAAGGAATGGCGAGGCCTGACGTAATGCCGCATTCTTCGGCATTGCGCGCCCGCAGAAAGCTGTTGGAGCTGGGCAGGTTGTTCATCAGCACCGGCCGGTTCTGATCCCAGGCGCGCCCCGGTAAACCTCGCCCGTGAATGATGGTCAGGCGGCGCGACAGCCATTCAAAACGCTCCAGTTGTCCATAGTAGCCATCGGACAGTTTCAATTCATTATGGCTGTTATAACGGTTGTGCCAAACTTCCACCGCGCCGGATAAAGCCGGTTCCGAACCGCAGAACAGCACCACAATGCCCAGTAGAAAATCCCCGGCGAACACCGGAATGGAAAGGCCGCAGGACAGGCCGGCCTCGTTTGCCAGTTGGCTGCGTTTGAAGTGTGAAGTATTCAGATCGGTCCAGATCAATGGCCGTCGTTGCGCCCAGGTTTGGCCGGGTAACCCTTCTCCGAAATTGAAGCCCATGGTTTGACTGGCGCACCGGAAATCTGCCAGCTCCCCGTAGTGAGCCGACGACAGCACCAGAAACTGCCCGCTCACATCCGGCTGCCAGATTTCGGCGGCCTTGATGAAATACGACATACCCTAATCCCCGATAGCAGCAATCTGGGATTAGGCTACTATCAGCACCTTTGTGATGGCAACTTAATAATCAAGCTGGATGCTGTGTGAGCCGTTTCCCCGGTTTTGAAAACACAGTTTAGGTGGAAGTTTGATCGGTGGTGGGGGGTTCTGCCACCCAAAACACGTAATTTTCACAGAGCAGCCTGATGACGGTGGACAATGCTTTAAAAACGGTTCCAAAATAGGGTTCTTTTTCTACCAATCGTCAACCCGGGGCACCGTGCGAGAGGTGGTGTACAACAATGGATGTGGTTATACCTGGCTATGAAATAGTCAAAGAAATCGGAAAGGGTGGCATGGCGACAGTTTATGTGGCCGTGCAAAACAGTTTTGATCGTCAGGTCGCGTTGAAAATCATGGCGCGACACCTCACGGGCGACGACGTTTTCAGTGAGCGTTTTTTTCGTGAGGCGCGCATCATCGCCAGCCTCAATCATCGCAATATCGTGCCGGTGTTTGATGTGGGGCGGGCCGGGGATCATCATTATCTTTCCATGGAATATCTGCCCGGCGGTGATTTGAAACAGCGTCTGAAGCAGGGTATGCGTGCCGACGAGGCGCTGCACGTGATCTATGAAATCGCCATGGCCCTGTCCTACGCCCACTCCAAATCCTATATCCATCGCGACATCAAACCGGAAAACATCCTGTTCCGTGAAGACAACACCGTGGTGTTGACCGACTTTGGTATTGCCAAGGCCTTGGATACCTCCGATTGCAA
Source organism: Ketobacter sp. GenoA1 (assembly GCF_003671475.1). Classification (NCBI taxonomy): domain Bacteria; kingdom Pseudomonadati; phylum Pseudomonadota; class Gammaproteobacteria; order Pseudomonadales; family Ketobacteraceae; genus Ketobacter; species Ketobacter sp. GenoA1. Next base: position 118,223 of record NZ_RCHM01000032.1, read on the forward strand.
TATGACCTCCACCGGCATGATCGTTGGCTCTCCTCATTACATGAGCCCGGAACAGGCATTGGCCCGGGACATCGATACCCGCTCCGACATCTACAGCCTGGGGGTGGTGTTTTACGAAGTGCTGGTGGGCAGGCCTTTGTACGATGCCAACTCCTCCGTTGCCGCAGCGATCAAACACATCTCGGAACCGATCCCGCAATTACCGCAAACCTTTGCTTATCTGCAGCCCATCCTGGAGCGGATGGTGGCAAAGGCACCGGCCGACCGCTTCCAGTCTGCCCTGGAGGTGGCGCAAGCGCTGGAGCCCTATCTGCGGACGGCGCCGGATAACTGGCAATCGGTGGTACTGCAGGATTTTGAAAGTGAAACCGAGGGCGGCACCCGCATTATGGTACGCAGTACCGGGCAGCATGGCACTTCGGTTGCCACCCCCGCGCCCATGCCTTCCAGCCGCGCTTACAGTGCTTCTGCTCCCACCCTGCATGGTGCAGGCCAGAGTTCACAACGACTCACCCGGCTGTCGGATGTTGCCGTACAGTGGCAGCATCGCATGGGGGATGCCCTGAAGCATGGCCGTGACTGGGTGCAGCGGGAGCGCGGCAAGGCCGCTGCCATCGCCGCCGGTGTGGTACTGCTGGCGGGTGCCGTTGCAGTGGTGGACATGCAGGATAAGGCCACGGCTACCGCGCCCGTGGCAGAGCGCGGTAGCGCTGCGCCTGCCACCAAAACCGCAGCCGCGCAAACCATCCCCGAGGTGGCCCTGCAGCAGGCGCCTGAGCCAGCCCGTGGTGGAGCAGAGACGGCAGTGGATGATAGCGTTTCCGTTGCTGCGCCCGCGCCCGCCAACGATGTGCTGAACGATTATCTGGTGCAGCTCGAGCAGCCTGCCTCTGACCTGGAATCTGATCCGGAATATGACCCGGAATCTGATGTTGCCTCTGATGCTGCCTTTAGTGCTGCCGCCGATGCCGACACTGCCCAGGCATCTGCTGTTACTGAGGATGCCGATGGGCCCCTCCCAGAAGCCGAGCCTGCCGCGGCGGAAGCAGAACAACAGGCCGGCGGCATGCAGATTATCGCCAGTGCTGAAGCAGCGGACTCGATAGAGAACGCGCAAGATCAGGCGGTACAGGTGGCGTTATTGCAGACCGTCAGCGAGCAACCGCTGGCAGAGAATCCGTCCGCTGGCGAATCCATGGAGGATTACACCGGCACAGCAGAAGTGGAGGCATTGGTGGCCCGGGCCGATGGGGCGTTGCGCCGGGACCGGCTGATGGTGCCCCTGAAGAACAGTGCCTACAGCTTATACCAACAGGTGTTGGCCCTTGATCCTGATCACCCTGCCGCCCAACGGGGATTGGATCGTGTGGTGGCAAAATATCTGTCCATGGCCAGCCGACAGTTAAACGCCGGCGATCTGCAGCAGGCCCAGGGCTTTGTTGATCGCGCCGCCAGTGTGGCGGAACTGGATGCGGTATCCGATGGTAAGAAGGCGGACGTGCAGTCCATGCTGAAGGCGGTGGAGCGCGTGCGTTATCTGGAATCCATGGAAAAACTGGAAACCTGGATTGCGGTGTTGCGGCAGAAAGAAAACGTTACCCTGGACGATCTGAACAAAGCCTATGCCTCCTATATGTCGGTGTTGAACAATCATTACAACGATCCCAAAGTGAGTGTTGCCCATGATGTTTACGCCAATGCATTCTTCGCGGCGGGCAAGCGTTATTTCAAACAGGAGAATCTTGAGGTTTCCCGGGAGTTGATCGCCAAAGGTTTGGAAATCAATCCCCAACATGAAAAGCTGCAAGACTTAAATGCCCGTTGGCAACGCAAAAAAGACGGCGACGAATATTTTATGGATCGTTTCTATTGAGCTGCGGCAGATGCTTTGACCACGTTCCAACCGGGTTAACGGCTCAGCAGTGCAACATGGGCTGACGCCTCTTCCACACCCCAGAAACCGCCAACATTACATTGCAGGCCAATGCGCGGGTGGTTGATCTGGCGCGGGCCGGCTTCTCCCCGCAGCTGTGTTACCAGGTCATACAGCTGGGCAATGCCGGTGGCGGCAATGGGGTGGCCCCGTGATTCCAAACCCCCGGAGGTGTTGATGGGGATGCGGCCACCGATGCAGGTGTCACCCCGTTGCGCCAGTGTGCCGCCGGCACCCGGTTCACACAGGTGCAGATTCTCTGTTTCAATCAATTCCCCCACGGCGGTGGCGTCGTGCACTTCCGCCACACTGACCTCCTCTGGCCCGACACCGGCTTTGGCATAGGCCTGGTCGGCAAGGCGGGTGACCAGATGCTGCTGCAAATCGCTCGCCGCCCGTTCCCGGCCCGAGCCGGTGACAGTGGCCAGTATTCTGACCGCCCGCCCCTGTACACCCAGCTGCGCCAGTTTACTGCCGTTACAGACAATGACCGCCGCGGCGCCGTCACTGATGGGCGCACACATGGGCAGTGTCAGCGGGTAGGTAATGGGGGGAGCCTGCAGGATGTCGGCGATGCTAAAGGCCTGTTGAAATTGCGCCTTCGGGTTGTGCACCGAATGTTGGTGATTCTTGGCGCAAATGGCCGCCACCTGTTCCTGACTGCTGCCGTACAGAGCCTGGTGCTGGGCGAACTCTGCTTTGTACACGTCCATAAACGGGCTGTAGGGCCGGGGTGACTGGCTGCCTTGTGGACTGTCCACCACGGCGGCCATGCGGTTGATGATGTCCATTTGCCATTGGCTGCGTTGCACATCCCAGGCGCTGGTAAACGCATTGAACATTTTGCGTTTGTCCTCGCATACCATTTTTTCGGCGCCAACCGCCAGGGCGATGTCGGCCTGGCCCGAGAGCAGGCTGCGTACCGCCATATGAAAGGCCATACTGCCGCTGGCGCAACCGCTTTCCAGATTAAAGATGGGAATCCCCTGGAAGCCCTGCTCCAGGAAAATGGCATGGCCGCGAATCATGTGCTGGCCATCCATGTAACCCTGCACACAATTGGCAAAATGAATTTCTTCGATGTGATTTTTTTCCAGCGTTGCATCGGTGAGGGCCTCCTCCACGGCGCTGGCACTGAGCTGCTTCAGACTGTGCTGCGGGTGGCGGCCGAAACGGGTCATGCCCACTCCGATGATATAGATATCAGACACTCAATAACCCTTGAATTGTGGTGTGCGTTTTTCCAGAAAAGCCTGCAGACCTTCCCGGTAATCATGGGAGCGGAACTGATCCCGCGCCATCAGGCGCTCGTGCAGAATGGCATCGGCCGCCGTTTTATCCAGCGATTGGTTGGCCACCTGTTTGGTGCGGGTCAGGCCGATGGGGCTTTTCGCGGCAATGATGTCGGCAACGCCGGCCACCCGGTGCAACAGTTGCTCATCGTCCACCACTTCGTTAAACAGGCCGTAGGGGGCCAGTGTCTCCGCCGCCAGCAGCTCACCGGTGAATAACAGGTATTTGGCAATGGGGGCGGGCAGAATGCGCGGCAGAATCGCCGCGCCCCCGCCGCCGGGAACAATGCCGTAGTTGCAGTGGGCGTCGCCCACCCGGGCGCTGCGCGCGGCGTAGATCAGATCGCAACACAGCATCAATTCCAGGCCGCCGGCCGCGGTAATGCCGTTGACGGCGGCGATCACCGGTTTGGGAAAATCACGCAACACCGCAAACAGATCGACAATCCTGTCCAGCACATCGGGTTCACCGGGCGCGTATTCACCGGTCATGGTTTTGAGGTCGGCTCCGGCACAAAAGCCACGCCCGGTTCCGCTTAACACCAGTACCCGGATGTCATTATTGGTTGCCGCAGAGGCCAGTGCCTCCTGCAGGGCGGCCACCAGGTCAAAGCCCAGGGCATTGAGGTTTTCCGGCTGGTTCATGGTCAGCCACAGGGTGTGTCCCAGTAACCGGCTGTTGAGCACAGCGTGCTTGGGTGGGGATTCGCTCATGTCAGGCCTGATGTGATGAAGCTGCTGATTCTGGAATCCAAACGGTATTGCAGGGGCCTGTGAATGTCCTAGTCCACTTGGACGATGGGTCACCACAGGCATCTCCGCATAATGATTTCATTGAAGAATAACGCTTAAACCCACAGACGACTTTTTCTTTCAGTAACGGAATCCTCACGATGTTTGAATTGACGGAAGACCAGAAAAACCTGCAGCACACAGTGCGTGAATGGGCTCGCTCCGAGTTGGCGCCGATTGCTTATGAGCTTGATCAGAAAGCGGAATTTCCCACCGAGCTGTACCTGAAAATGAACAAGGACATCGGTGTTTGCGCCATTCCGTTCAAGGAGGAACATGGTGGTCTGGGCCTGGGGATTCTGGAAATGTCGCTGGCCATCGAGGAGTTGGCCCGGGCGGATCAGACCTTTGCCCTGTCGGTTATGGTGGCGGTGGCCACGGGGTTGACCCTGCAGACCTTCGGCAGTGATCTGCACAAGCAGGAATTTCTGCCCGGTATTGTGGCCGGTACCGCTGTGGGTTCCATCGCCGGTACCGAGCCCCAGGCCGGTTCCTGGACCGCCGGTTTTACCACGCGGGCGGACAAGCAGGGTGACAAGTGGTCTATCTCCGGCGAGAAAGCCTTCATCACCAACTCCGGCACCGATATCACCGCCTACAACCTGGTGGGGGCCGTGACCAGCCCCAAGGATGCCGAAAAAACCAAGATGAGTTTGTTCCTGGTTCCGGCAGGCACACCGGGGGTCGCCATCGGTAAATCCTACGACAAACTGGGCTGGCGTTCCTCGGATACCCACCCCATTTATCTGGATGGCGCAGAAGTGGGTGACGAAATGATGGTGGGTAAAGAAGGTGAGGGCCGCTACATCGTGCACAAAACCTATCAGTTTGCCCGCTGTTTTCTGTCCGCCTGTGCCTTGGGATTGTCGCAGGCCTGCCTGGATCATTCCATTGCCTACGCCAACGAGCGGGAGGCATTTGGCCGCACCCTGGGAGGCTTGCAGATGATCCAGAAGATGATTGCCGATATGGCTGTGAAAGTGGAAACCTCACGCCTGCTGGCCCGCTCCGCCGCCATGAAAGCGGACGCCGGCACCGCCAGCATTTACGAGTTGGCCATGGCCAAATACTACTGCTGTGAAGCGTCGTCGGAAGTGGCGGATCTGGCGGTACAGGTCCACGGTGGTTACGGCTTTATGAACGATTGTCCGGTTTCCCGCTACTTGCGTGATACCCGCATTACCCGCATCGGTGATGGTTCCAGCCAGATTCAGACCATGATCATCGCCAAGGAACTGGGTCTGGATGTGACCTTTACCTAAGCCACACGCAGGGCCCGGCCATGAACCGTATCAACCAGTTTCTACAAGGCATCAAGGTGGTGGATCTGAGCCGCCATCTGCCTGGGCCGTTGGCATCGTTGATGATGCTGGATCTGGGGGCCCGGGTGATCAAGGTGGAACCCCCCGGTGGTGAGGAATTGCGTTTTATCGGCCCGGAGGGCCCCAACGGATACTCCGGTTATTTTGACGCGGTCAACAGCGGCAAGCTGGGGGTGCAGCTGAATCTGAAAACAGCGGAAGGCCGGGCCGGGTTGCTGGAAATGTTGCAGGATGCGGATGTGATGTTTGAATCCTTCCGCCCCGGTGTATTGGAAAGACTGGGCTTGTCGATCCCGCTGTTGCGGCAGGAATTTCCCCGCCTGGTGATCTGTTCCCTGAATGGCTATGGCGAGCACAGCCCGCTGCAGCAAGCGGTGGGGCATGACATCAATTACCTGGCCATGAACGGGGTACTGGAAGGCACCGGTACTGCAGAACACGCGGTTGCACCCTGGCCACCGTTGGCGGATTGCTCCGCTTCCCTGTTCGGCATGAGCGCCGTGCTGGCGGCATTGCTGGAACGGGAGCGCAGTGGCCGGGGTGCGCACATTGAGGTGGCACTGGCGGATTCCGTCATGCCGCTGATGCTGTTTTCGCTGGTGGAGGCGCAACAGAATCAACAGGGCATGCCCCGTGGCCGCGCGCTGTTGAACGGCGGTGCGGCCCGTTACCGCACCTATAAAACCGCCGACGATCAGTGGCTGGCACTGGGGGCGGTGGAGCCCAAATTCTGGCAGGCGTTCTGTTTGGCGGCGGATCATCCTGAGTGGATCGAGCGTATCAACGATGGGTTGCCACAAACCGAACTACAGCGTGAGCTGGAACACTATTTTGCCGGCTTGACCATGTGGGAATGTGAGCAGCGCTTTGGGCAGGTGGATTGTTGTGTCAACCGGGTGGCTCCCTTGGCCCAGGCCTTGAACAGTGAACACATTCAAACCCGCGCCCTGGTGAGCGAGCAGGATGGTGTCATGCAGGCGCTGTTTCCCGCCTATGTGGACGGTAAACCTCCGGCCACCCGGCCGCCCTTCAGGCAACCGTAATCAAGGCAGTTAAACAGGCAGTAAATTTTTCAGGACAGGACATAAGAATAAAAGAGGAATCCACTATGAACATTCGAGATATGATGCGCCGCTCTGCCCAGTTCCATGCCCACCGGCCTGCCATCATTGCAGGTGAATCCCGCCTCACGTTTGCCCAGGCCTGGGCGCGGGGCTGCCGCATGGCGAATCTGTTGTTGTCCATGGGGTTGAAACCCGGCGATGCCGTTGCCTCTCTGGAAGACAACACGCTGGAAGCCGTGGACTTTTTTCTCGGTGCCGCCATTGCCAATATCACCCGGGTACCGTTGTACGCCCGCAACGCCCGCAGCAGCCACCTGTACATGATGGAGCATACCCATTGTAAAGCGGTGGTGGTGGCCGAGCACTATGCTGATCAGCTGGAGGGTATGAACAATGAGCTGCCGGAGCTGGAGCACATCATCGTACGCCAGAACAATCAGTATGAAGACTGGCTGGCCAGCTTTCCGGACACCGACCCGGACGTGGCGGTGGCGCCGGAACAGAATTATGTGATTCGTCACACCGGTGGTACCACCGGTAAACCCAAAGGGGTGGCATTCACGCACCGCGCCTGGCTTGAGATTGGCCGTAACTGGTTCTTTACCCTGCCGCCGGTTAGCCCGGGCGATGTCTGCATGCACATTGCGCCGATCTCCCATGCCTCCGGTTATATGTTTGTGCCCATCTGGCTCATGGGTGGTGTGAACCTGGTGGTGGAAAAATACCAGGTTGATACCGTGGTATCGTTGATGGAGAAAGAGCAGGTGGCCTATATGTTTGTGGCGCCCACCATGGTCAACGACATCATGCAGGTGGCGGGGGTGGACAGCAAGGACTGGTCACACCTCAAATGCCTGATGATTGGCGCTGCCCCCATCACCGAAGCTGCGGTGTGCAAGGCTCACAGTATCTGGGGGGATGCTCTGTGTCAGTTGTACGGGCAGTCAGAAGGGGTGCCGGTGACCATGACCATGGCCTCCGAGTGGGTGACCGAAGTGGAAGGCTCCAATCCCTTGCGCTCACTGGGCAAGGTGCACCCGTTCTGTGAAGTGGAAATCCGCGATCCGGAAACCCATGCCGTACTGCCCTATGGCGAGGAAGGGGAAATCTGTTTCCGCAATGACGGCCAGATGAGTGGTTACTGGGAGAATCCGCAAGCCAGTGAAAAAACCATTATTCGCGGGTTCATACACACCGGCGATGTGGGTTACCTGGATCACAACGGCTACCTGTATATGTTCGATCGCAAAGACGACATGATTCTGTCCGGTGGATTCAATATCTGGCCCACTGAATTGGAGAACGTGTTGGCCACCCATGAACAGGTTATCGAGGTGGTGGCATTCGGTGTACCCCATGATCGCTTCGGTGAATCCCCCTATGCCATCGTGATGGTGAAAGACCCTGCCCTGGTGAGCGAGCAGGAACTCATCGACATGTGTGCCAACGAACTGGGTTCCTACAAGAAACCCATCAAGGTTGAGATTCAAACCACGCCCCTGCCCCGTACGCCGGTGGGCAAAATGAGCCGCAAGTTGATTCGCGCACCCTATTGGGAAGGAACCGGCCGCACCAAATAGCCCGGGCCCATAACAACAGAGACAGTACATGAGTAGAATTACGTCCAAGGTCAACAAGAACGCTGACAGTTTTCGCGAGAACCATGCCTACCACAGCGAACTGGCGCAGCAGTTGCGCCAGCGCATGGCCGACGCTGTCAGCGGTGGCAGGGATCACCTGATCGAACGCCATCGCAAGCGCGGTAAACTCCTGCCCCGTGAGCGTATCGATTTGTTGGTAGACCCCTGCACACCGTTTCTTGAGTTCTCCACCCTGGCGGCCTATGAGCAGTATGGCGGCCGGGTGCACAGCGCCGGGGTGGTCACCGGCATTGGTGTTGTCCACGGTACCCATTGCGTGATTGTGGCCAATGATTCCACCGTGAAAGGCGGCGCCTATTATCCGGAAACCGTTAAGAAACACATCCGTGCCCAGGAGATTGCGCAACAGCATCAACTGCCGTGCATTTATCTGGTGGACTGTGGCGGCGCCTATTTGCATGAATGGGATCGCGTGTTCCCGGATCGGGATCATTTCGGCAATATTTTCTTCCGCCAGTGCAATATGTCCGCCCAGGGCTTGCCGCAACTGGCGGCGGTGTTTGGTGTCAGTACCGCCGGTGCGGCCTATATTCCCGCCTTGTCTGATGAAGTGGTGATGGTGCGCGGCAATGCCACCATTCACCTGGGTGGGCCGTCCATTGTAAAAGTGGCCATCAACGAGGAAATCAGTCCGGAGGAATTGGGTGGCGCCGAGATGCACACCACGGTTTCCGGTGTATCGGATTACATCGCCGAAACCGAGCAGGAGGCCCTGGCCCGCATGCGCGACATCGTGGCGGGGTTGAACCGCAGCTCTCAGTGTCATCAGCGTCGTCAGCAAAGCCGGCCTCCGGTATACGATGTGGACGAGTTGAAGGGCATTGTGAGCAAGGATTTTGCCCAGCCCTATGATATGCGCGAAGTGATTGCACGGTTGGTGGACGCCAGTGAGTTTCAGGAATTCAAGCCGCAATGGGGCACCAGCCTGATTTGTGGCACCGCGCACATCGACGGCTATCCGGTGGGCATTCTGGGCAACAATGGCCCCCTGTTTTCCGATGCTTCGGTTAAGGGTGCGCATTTTATTTCGCTGTGCGAACAACGCCATATTCCCCTGCTGTTCCTGCAGAATGTACCGGGCTTTATGGTGGGTAAAGCCGCCGAGCAGGGCGGTATTTCCAAGCACAGCGCCAAGCTGGTGTACGCCATGTCCTGCGCCAGGGTGCCACGCTTTACCGTGGTGGTGGGTGGCTCGTACGGGGCGGGTAACTATGGTATGTGCGGCCGCGGCTTCCGGCCCAATCTGATGTTTGCCTGGCCCAATTCCGTGGTGGCCACCATGAGCCCGGACATTGGCACCAATGTGGTGTTGGAGCTGGCCAAATCCAGTATCAGTAATCAAGCCACAGCGGAATCACTGGCCAAACTGGATCAGGAAACCCGCGCCATGTATGCCGAGAAAAGCAATGCCTATTACGCCACTTCACGGATCTGGGATGACGGCATCATTGAACCCGGCCAGACCCGGGATGTACTGGCATTGTGTCTGGCGGTGGCCGCCACTCTGCCGCCGGAAGATGAGCGTCGTTATGTTTATCGCATGTAAATGAATTTAGAAAATGGCGCTGAGGATTCGGTGTGCGGTGTGTTGCGGGATGCCAGGCAGTGGTCCCCAGGCACGCTGTCTGCCGGCGCCGGACTCCAAACTGAGAGCAAGTGAGTAAAACCATGAATTACAACACCATCCGGGTCAGCATCGATGAGCGCGGCGTCGCGACCCTGTTATTGAATCGCCCCCAACGTCACAACGCCATGAACGATGAGCTGATTCGTGAGGTAACGGACGCGGCCATTGAAATGGATAACAACCCCGCGGTTCGCGCCGTTGTGCTGACCGGTGCAGGCGAGTCGTTCTGCGCCGGTGGCGACCTGAAATGGATGCAGGGTATCTTTGACGCCAGTCGCGCCGAACGGGTGGAGGACAGTGCCCGCCTGGCGCGCATGCTGCGCACCCTGAACGAGCTGTCCAAACCCCTGATCGGTCGTATAAATGGCCAGGCCTATGGTGGCGGCACCGGCATGATGTCGGTGTGCGATATCACCATTGCCGTAGAGTCGGCCAACTTTGCCCTGACCGAAGTACGCCTGGGATTAACCCCCGCCAACATATCAACATTTGTGGTGGCCAAGATGGGGCGGGCGAATGCCCGGCGCACGTTCCTCAACGCCCGCCCGCTGACCGCCGCCAAAGCCCGGGAGCTGAATCTGGTGGATGAAGTGGTGCCCGACGCTGAGCTGGACCATGCAGTGGAAGAAGAACTCAAATACCTGTTGCAGTGCGGCCCTGGCGCCATCGCCGCCACCAAGAAGCTGATTTTTTATGTGGACAGCCATGATACCGATACCAACCTGATTTACACCGCCAATCTGCTGGCCGATACCTGGGAATCGGCAGAAGGCCAGGAGGGCATTCATTGTTTTTTCAATAAGGAAACTCCCAGTTGGAGGCAGAAATGAAAGCCATCAAGCGTCTGCTGATTGCCAACCGGGGCGAGATCGCCTGCCGTGTGATTCGTGCCTGTAAACGGCTGGGAATAGAATCCGTGGCGGTGTTTTCCGACGCCGATCGCCACAGTCAGCACGTGCTGCAGGCGGACATGGCCGTGCACATCGGTGGCGCTGCCGCCAGCGCAAGTTACCTGAATGCCGACGCCATTGTGGCAGCAGCACAGAAGATCAGTGCCGATGCCATTCATCCAGGCTATGGCTTTTTATCAGAAAGTACCGCGCTGATCTCCCTGTGCCAACAGCATGACATTATTTTTGTCGGGCCCAGCGTGGAAAGCATCGCCGCCATGGGCTCGAAAATTGAGGCCAAGGCCATCGCCCAATCTTTGGATATCCCCACGGTACCGGGTTACAACGGCGAGGCACAGGATCAGGATACCCTGCTCAATGAGGGCAATCGCATCGGGTTTCCGCTGTTGATCAAAGCCAGCGCCGGCGGCGGTGGTAAAGGCATGCGCATTGTGCATGCGGCGGCGGAATTTGAAAGTGCTTTGAAGCAGGCGCGGCAGGAAGCCCTCAATGCGTTTGGCGACGATCGCGTACTGCTGGAAAAATACATCGTACGTCCGCGCCATATTGAAGTGCAACTGCTGGGGGATTGCCAGGGCAGGGTATTGCATCTGCTGGATCGCGAATGCTCCATTCAACGCAACTATCAGAAAGTCATCGAAGAGGCGCCGGTGAGCCATTTGGATGATGCCGTGCGGCAACAATTGTTCGATTGTGCGGTCCGCCTGGGTCAACATCTGAATTATCAGGGTGCCGGCACGGTGGAATTTATTCTGGATGCGGACAGCCGCGAAGCGTATTTCCTGGAAATGAATACCCGCCTGCAGGTGGAGCATCCCACCACCGAAATGGTGACCGGAATTGATCTGGTGGAGTGGCAGATCCGGGTGGCCAGGGGCGAAGCCCTGCTGTGGAGCCAGGCCGATGTGCACGCCACCGGCCATGCCATCGAGGCACGAATCAACGCCGAGGATCCGGCCAATGATTACCTGCCCGAGACCGGTACCGTTACTCTGTACCGTGAGCCTAACGGAGAAGGTCTGCGCATTGACAGCGGCGTGGCGCAGGGATCGGAGATCACACCGTTTTACGATTCCATGGTGGCCAAGATTATTGCCCATGGCAGTAGTCGGGGGTTGGCGGCCCAGCGCCTGTTACAGGGGCTGAACCATTTTGCCATCGGTGGTGTGAAGACCAATCAGGAATTTCTCACCAGCATCATCACCCGGCCGGCGTTCCATCAGGAACTCACTACCCAGTATCTAAGCCGGCAGTTTCCCGATGGTTGGCAGCCCTGGGGCGAGGCCATGCACACCGCCATTGCGGCGGCGGCCTACGCCATGCAGCAGGAATCCGCCCGTAACGGGGCGCCGCTCAACGGCAGCCCCTGGCAGGCCATGGGTGGCTGGCGTTTGACGCAACCCTGTGGAACCCCGGCCAACAGCCGGTTGTGGTTGAACGGCGCCGGGGGATTGCAGGAAATCAGCATCCAGGGGCGCCACGGCGAGTATCGGGTGTCGCTGCTGCCGACAGAGAAAGGCGCAGGTGAAACCACCACCTTTCCCATTTCCCTGTATGCGCCGCAGCAAACAGGCGGCCAATGGCGGGTGGAGCTGGAAGGCACCCACCGTAATCTGGACATCGTGATTCAGGGGCAGCAGGTGGCACTGAGTTCACCCCGCCTGCGCCGCAGTTATCATTTTATCGGCTTGGAAGAAAGTCAGTTGGGAGCGGCTGCGGCCGCCAAACAGGCCGGCAACGAAGTGCGTGCCGCCATGCCGGGGCTGGTCACCGATGTATTGGTGAAGCCGGGGGATCGTGTGCAGGCGGGTGATATTGCTGCGGTGATGGAAGCCATGAAACTGATTCACAATTTGCCGTGCCCGGTTACCGGCATCGTGGATCAGGTGATGGTGGCCGCTGGCGACAAAGTAGAAGACGGCGCCTTACTCATTAGCATAGAAGCGGAAGCCTGAACCATGCAGCTGTATCCCTATTTTCAGGAAGAACACCAACTGTTGCGGGAGCAGGTACGCCGCTTCGTGGAAAAAGAAATCGTACCCAATGGCGACGCCTGGGAACAGGATGGCTGCGTGCCCCGGGCGCTGTTGCTGAAAATGGGTGAACTGGGCTTTCTGGGGTTAACCCATGAAACCGCCTATGGCGGCAGTGGCCTGGATGTACGCGCCGCCACCGTGCTGGCAGAAGAGTTGGGCCGCAGCAGCTATGCCGGGGTCACCATCACTGCCCTGGTGCACACCAACATGGCGTCGCCCCACCTGGCGCTGGCAGGCAGCGCCGAACAAAAGCAGCGTTATCTGCCGGATATTATTCAAGGCAAATGCATCACCGCTGTTTGTGTTACCGAAGCGGCCGCCGGTTCTGATGTGGCGGGCATCAAAACCCGGGCCCAGCGCCAGGGTGATGACTGGATCATCAACGGCAGCAAACTCTTCATCACCAACGGTGTGCACGCTGATCTTTATTTTGTGGCCGCGAAAACCGATCCCGGCGCCAAAGGTTCCCGCGGAATTTCCATGTTCATGGTGGAAAAGGGCAGCCCCGGGTTCAGCGTGGGGCGCTCGCTGAAAAAACACGGCTGGCGCAGTTCCGATACCGCCGAACTGTTCTTTGATGATGTGCGTGTACCGGCTGCCAACCTGCTGGGTGCTGAAAACCGGGGCTTCTATGCGGTGATGAAAAACTTTCAGCACGAACGTATTATGCTGGCGGCCATGGGGGTGGGGGAAGCGCAGAAAGCGCTGGATCTCACCATTGAAACCGTCAAGCAACGGCAGGCCTTTGGTGGCCGTCTGTTTGACAAGGATGTGGTGCGCATGAAACTGGCCCAGGCCCAGACCCAGGTGGATGCGGCGCGCAATTATCTGTACTACGTGGCCTGGCTGGATGCGCAGGGTGCAGATTGCATTAAGGAGGTCTCCGGCCTCAAGGCCTGGGCCTGCGAAGTGGCCAATCAGGTCATGTACGAATGTGTACAGCTGCACGGCGGCATGGGCTTTATGGAAGAGAGCGTGATTGAACGTATGTATCGCGATGCCCGCGTACTCACCATTGGCGGCGGTGCCACCGAAGTGATGTACAGCGAAGTGGCGAAGCGGTTATGAGTCTGCGCTATCCATTCCAGCAGCCTCCGGGAGCGGGGCAAACCGTATCCATAACACCGGATATCAAATGGCTGCGCTCCCCATTGCCCCTGTCTTTGAACCACATCAACTGCTATCTGCTGCGGGATCAGAATGCCGCAGGGGAGCAGGGCTGGTGCATACTGGATACCGGTATGAATGGCGACGCCGCCAAACAGCAATGGTTGGATGTAATCGAAAGCCAGTTGGAGGGTGATCCCATTACCCGGGTCATCGTCACCCATCATCATCCGGATCATGTGGGGCTGGCGGGCTGGCTTTGCGATGCCCATCAGGTGCCGCTGTACACCACCGAAACCGAGTATTTCTACACCCGTGCTTTCAACACCGCGCCGCCGCAACAACCTTACTGGGAAGTACAACGGTATTTCGATCAAACCGGCATTGCTGAAACGGATCGCAAGGCGTTGCTGGCCAACCAGGATTACAATCATCTGGTCTCCGCAGTGCCTGCCGCCTTTCATCGTCTTAAGGACGGGGATCGTATTCAGATTGGTTGCCAGCAGTGGGAGGCCATTACCACCCGCGGTCATGCACCGGAACACCTGTGCCTGTACTGCCGGGAGCAGAATATCCTGATTTCCGGCGATCAAGTGTTGCCGAAAATCACCTCCAACGTGAGCGTGTCCCCCAGCCAGCCGGCGGACAATCCTCTTCAGGACTGGATCGAGGCCCATGCCACCATGGCGGCGCGGGTACCGGATTCCGTCCTGGTGTTGCCGGCCCATCAACTGCCGTTCTATGGCTTGCATGCCCGCCTGCAGGCGGTGGTCGATCATCACCAGGAGCGCCTGAGTGCCCTTTTGGGATTATTGCAGGAACCCAAAACCGCCCAGCAAATTACCCGTGAGCTATTCAATAAACCATTGGATTCATTCCAGAATTTCCTGGCGGTGGGGGAGGTGGTGGCGCATCTGCATTATCTGTTGCAGCAGGGGCGGGCGAAGCGAGAACTGGTCGGTCATATGTATTACTATGAGCCTTCTTGATCTTATTTGTCACTCAGGGGGAACATCATGAATCTGGAACAAGCCACACTGGCCGAATGCTTTGACGCCGTCGTTAACCAGCGCCGCTCGGTGCGCGGTTTTCTCAAACAGCCGGTTGCGCGGGAGCAGATCGAACACATCTTCAGCCTGGCGGCACGGGCCCCTTCCAACTGCAATACCCAACCCTGGGCCACCCATGTGGTGGGGGGCGAGAAACTGGAACGACTGCGCGATATCCTGCCGGTGAACACCCTGCGTGGCCGCATGACCCTGGATTACCCCTATGAGCCCAAGTACCACGGCGTCTATCAGCAGCGCCAGTACGATGCCGCCAATCAAATGTACGCTGCCGTGGGCCTGGAGCGCAAAGATAAAGAGCAGCGTCAGGCGGTGTTCCTGCGTAACTACAGTTTCTTTGGTGCGCCCCATGTGGCGTTCCTGTTTTTGCCGGAGCATTTCGGTCTGCGGGAAGCCGCCGATGTAGGCATGTACGCCCAGACCCTGATGTTGGCCCTGACCGCCCACGGACTGGCCAGCTGCCCGCAGACCTCCCTGGGGTTCCATGCCGATGCGGTGCGTGAGGTATTGGAGGTGGACGCCAGTCAGAAGTTGTTGTTCGGTATCTCGTTTGGCTACGAGGATGCCGCTGATCCCATTAATAACACCCGAATGGGGCGCGCGCCGTTGGCGGAGACAACCGTGTTCCATGATTTATAACAAGAAGTCGTTTATTTTCAACAAGGAGAACAACCATGTCCAAACAGATCGATTGCACCTGGGATTTTGTGGTAAAGGCCCCCGGCGGTAAGGAAGAAAAAAGCATTGTGAGTTTAAAGTCAGACGGGGAAACCCTCACCGGCACTATGAACAGCGAAGAATACGGTGTGCAGGAAATCGAAGACGGCAAGTTCGACGGTGAAACCCTTACCTGGAAAAGCAAAACCACCAAACCCATGAAGCTGACCCTGAAGTACACCGCCACCGTGGACGACAATAATCACATGAGTGGGTTTATCAAGGTGGCCATGGCCAAACTGAAGTTTACCGGGACTCCGATACAGGCCTGATTGACCCACAGCCCAAAACAGTTCCCTGCGCTATTGGCTGACGTAACCTCGTTCTAGCCTGTTGAATAGCTCCGGTGACCCGGTGAATGGCCCCGGTGAATGGTCACCGGCGCCGTATTCTTGTAGGCTAGCCTCTGTCTGAAGAAACAGGTAGAGGAGTCAGGGAACGTGGAAAGAATTGGGCACAAATATATCGATGCTGAATCAAACCGGGTGGTGGATGTCTGGTTTCCGAGGTCGAACAGGGCCATTTCGCGAAATTGCCTGGCCAAGAAATACGGTGTGCTGAACGATGCGTTTGTTACCGTGCCAATCGGAGATTTGCAGGCACCACCGGCAACGGTGGAAGACGTCTACTTACGTCTGCATCTTTTGTCTGAATGCCAGGTCAAACCCAATGAAGTGAATTTGCAGGGCCTGTTCAGCTTGCTGAACAATGTCGCCTGGACGTCTGCGGGGCCGGTGCTACCGGAAAGAGTAGAAGCATTAAGGGAGTTGATCGCTGAAGAAGTTCATACGTTCTCGGTGCCCTCCATAGATAAGTTTCCACGTATGTCAGACTATGTGATTCCGGATGGGGTCAGAATTGCGGACGCCGACCGGGTTCGCCTTGGTGCTCATGTCGCCAGTGGCACCACGGTGATGCATGAAGGATTCATAAACTTTAATGCCGGCACGCTCGGTGAGTCCATGGTGGAAGGCCGCATTACGCCAGGCGTCATTGTGGGCAATCACTCGGACGTTGGTGCAGGTTCCTCCATAATGGGCACGCTCTCCGGCGGCGGTAAGCAGGTAAACTCCATTGGCGAGAACAGCTTGCTTGGTGCCAATTCCGGTATTGGTATATCCCTGGGTAATGATTGTGTTGTGGAAGCCGGGTTGTATGTGACGGCTGGAACCAAAGTCAGGCTGCCTGATGGCGAGGTGGTGGCTGCACGCACATTATCAGGGCAATCCGGGCTGCTCTTCAGACGTAACAGCCAAACCGGATGCGTTGAAGTGTTACCAACCGGTGGTACGGAATGGGGCGGTTTAAACCAGGATCTACATAACAACTAGTAGAAACTGCTTCCAATTGAACTCCGCTTTTTTGCTGTGCAAACCGTTGAGTGTTTTATTAAACAGAGGCTGTGTTTCGTCGTCGAGGTGGCCGTGTCAATTAAAGAGATAACCGAGGATAGGTGGGATCAAATTGTCCAGCTGGAGGCCGCCGCCTATTCTGATATTGCTCCCGAATCAAAAGAGACGCTCAGAAGTAAATGGCTGGCGTCACCGGATTTGTGTTTTGTGTTTGAGCAAGAGCAGGCAGTGGTTGCGTATTTGCTGGCCCATTCCTGGCATTCAATAGCGCCCCCCAACCTGTTTGAGCCCCTGGCTGAAACAAGTGAAGGGAAGTATTTATTCATCCATGATCTGGTGGTGGCCACATCCCACGCCGGAATGGGGCTGGGCAGGATGATGGTCCAGCATTTACTCAATCAAACCAGCGTCCGGATGTTTGAAAGCGCGCTACTGGTTGCCGTGCAACATTCGCAAACTTTTTGGGCTAAGCAAGGTTTTAGCCCGGCTCCCGAGCAAACGCTGAGTGACGCCTATGGCCCGGGAGCTGTATTAATGCACCGACCGCTCGCAGCACTGTAACAACGCTCTGTGCGCTGCATCCAAGATTCAGGGCTGTCCGGGTTTCTTATGCTCGATGAACGAACAAACCTTTGTAAAACGAGAGCGTCATGAAGATAAAGGTGAAACGGGTTTATGATGCCGCCGCTCAGGGTGACGGCACACGTGTGCTGGTGGATCGGCTGTGGCCAAGAGGGCTGGCCAAAGACAAGGCCCATATCGATGCCTGGGTAAAGGCGATTTCACCATCAACCGAATTACGCAAATGGTATAACCACGATCATGATAAGTGGCCGGAGTTTAAGGCGAGGTATTTTCAAGAGCTAAAGGCAAACGAAAATTTGATCGCAGAGTTTCTGGCTGACTATAAAGATAAACAGGTAACACTGTTGTTCAGCTCTAAAGAGGCCAGATTCAACAATGCCGCTGCCCTCAAAGAGTATCTGGAATCCAGGTAACTGGCAGTGGATACAAGGCAGATCCAATATCCGGCGGGCTGCATGATTCGACCATATAACCAGAATGATTACAATCGGATCTGTGAGATCTATAACGCCTCCAAACTGGATGAGTTAAGGTATGAAGCTACCCCCTTTAAGCTGCTGCCCCTGGAGCGTGACAGTAAGCGCAGAAAGGCGCTTCTGGAGTCCGATCTCTATGTCTATGAGCAGGGCGGGATCATAGGATTTACAGCTGTCCATGATTTGGAAATCAGAGCTTTGTTTGTGTGTTCCCGATATCGGGGAATGGGGGTGGGAGAGGCTTTGTTACGGTGGGTAGTGGATAGGTTCCCTGGTGACTTGTGCCTGTACGTGGCCTGCTCCAACAGCCCCGCCATTGCTCTCTATGAGAAACACGGGTTTCGGTTAACGGATACCTATCTTACTGAATACAACTCAGAGCCGGTGTGGGCCGGCAAAATGGTGCGCCAGGTCCGTTGATATAGAGGGTCTGGTGTTGATTATATTATGACACTGAGCTTACATCAGGGAGAACCCAGTGAATGAAACCTGCATTTCACCCAGGCAAAAATATTGCCATGAAAATTCCTACTCACGAGTATGAGCATACCCTGCGATTTTATCGGGAAATTCTGCGCTTTGAAGAGCTGTCGGCCCGTCACCCGGATGACACACCCAGATTCCGGTTCGGGGATAAGGTTCTGTGGTTGGATTGCATGCCGGGCTTGAGTCAGTCCGAAATCTGGTTGGAGGTCCTTACCGACGATATTGAGCAGGCCGCAGACTATTTCAAAGCCAGTGGCTGCCAGCGCAGAGATGAAATTGAACCGCTGCCCGAGGGGATGAAGGCATTTTGGGTGTCCAGCCCGTCCAATATCATCCACCTGGTTACAGAGGGAAACAGCAATTGAAGGGCTCGTGCGTTTCCTGATAAAGCGGCAAAGAAAAAATTGCATTGATGGGCTGCATTAACGGGTGGGTGAAATTTCAGGAGCACGTAAGGCTCAAGCCCGGTTACTGCTGATCAGAAGAGGCGTATAAGAGACGCGGAAAGCAAACATCTTATTGCATCAAGCAAGCTTGAATGAGGTCATGCACATACGGACTGTGATAATATGTTCCCGTTCAGCTTATGTTAATTTTGAACGCGCTATTCTTAGTGCGGTTTCGCGATATAAATTTTAATTTGGGGATAAGCATGAAACTGAAAGCCATTCTAATGTGTGCTGTTTTATCGTGTGCGCACACAGCCTTCGCAGACGCTGACCAACCTGATCTGGATAAACTCACTGAAATTCTGGGCATATCCCTGCTCAGTTCCAAAGCCGAAGTTGATGCGATGATCGCTACGACGGGTAAAAATTGGCAGTGTCAAAGCATTGATAATCCAGAAGTAAGGCGCCCCCATGGTCGCACCCGATTTGCATATTGGAGCAGAACCTGTACGTACCAGAACCCGGCCAACCTGGTCCAATCTCAACGGTTTAAGGTTGAAGCGGTAGGAAACTCTATCTATCACTTATCGTTTGAAGATCGCGTCTTTGATTCTATCAGCGTTGCTGAGTGGAAAAAGCAACCTGCTGAACTCAAAATTTCATATGGGCCTGGTCTCGATGAGGCGCACACCGAAGTGTTAAAAAATCAGGATGCGTCCTCGCCAGGGCAATATAGGGAAATTGACGCTGGTTTAAAACTTACCATTGATAGTGAATGTAGTGGCAGACCGTTCGATATCGCAGTCTCCACCATTACGATCGAGCAAGGTGCTGTAACGACTGCTCGCTTCATTGCTGAGTATGAGAATTTCAGGGGTATGTGCCCGGAATCATTTACCAAAAAAAACTAGAACGCCTGACCGCCCATGCGGGTACCTGAACGTATTGATTCCACATAGCCAGGAGAGTTTAGAAAGCAATGACCTATCGACTGTTGCATCGTTGTACCTTGTTGAGTGTCCTGTTGTTTGGCGCATTTTCTTCACAACTCTCTTCAGCCAGCACGCTAACCATTGAAGACATCAAACCGGACATCATCGCCCAGCTTCCTGCTCACCTGGAACTCACCGGGATTGCCTTTAACAGCCTGGAAAATGCCGGGAATAATATGCTGCCGATTTACAAGGCATCGATGACAATCAAGGCCACGTTGAAAGAACCGTTGTATACCGTGGATGGCAATGAAAACGGGAAACTTCGTTTGCACCAGAGCATGTCGCCCGGCGCCCCCGTATCCCACACCGCCACCGTGATTGCCATGATGCCCGGGGGGATCAACACAGAACGCAAGGTAACGATGGTGCTTGACGAGAACGGGCAATTCAATAAACAATTCCCGCGGTCTGCATTTCCTGCAGGTGGCTACACCATTGCCGCTGCGCAACAGCCATCATCGGCTACCGTCACGACGCCGGTTGCAACAAGCCACCAGCCGGATATGACGCCGCTTCGAACCCTGGTTGCCGCGCAGGATGCGGACCGGGAAATCTGGGGAAGAATGACCCAGGATTACCGCAATGTGGCACCGGCCAACAGCCCTATTGTGTTGAAGAACATCGAACTTACCGGAAACAAAGCCAAAGGGAAAATTGAATATCCTGATCTTGAGAAATCATTTGATGTGAGCATTGTCCCGCTTGGCAGCCACATGATCGGCTTGCGTTGTGTACCGAAAGAAAAATTCTGTAATTTCTCCCTGAACTATGAGGAGAATGTCCGCCTGTATTCGACCCGTCATGAATTTTTATTGAATGCGAACAAAAATGCGAAAGTAAAAGAGGACATGCTTCAGCAGAGTCTGCCTTGGGAACAAAAAGTCGCCCCTGAGAACCTACTGCAGCTTAGCAACACCCTGTGGGATGTCAGCACCGGCAAGTTACTGGACAATAACTGGATTGCTGACAGTCTTCGCCCTATTGAAGAGTTGCCCGGTAAGTACTGGCCAGCCGAGAATGATGGCCGCAGTGCTGTTCCTGGCGTTTTGCCCTTCATCCCCTATGCAACGGCAGCACCGGGCACGCCACAGATCAGGCCGATACCGGAGCCCAAAGACGGCGATCTGTTTGTGTCCAGGGATCTGCGGCGATTTATTGAGGTCAAGCAAGGTGACCTCTGGATCGCCACCGTCAATTGGCAGGAAGGCAGCTTTTCCTCCCCTAAAAACCTGACAAACAGCGGTGAGTTGTACCAACCTCAGATCTTGGCCTGGTACGGAAACGAAATCTATCTGCATACGAAAAAGCGAATTGACAAGCCTGTTCTGCGCGTCAACACTGACACTGGCGCGACGGACACCCTGCCGTATTCACAAGCATTAATGGGGCGGTACGGTAGCCCGGACGGCCGTTATAGAATCAATCATGGCGATAACGACAAGCTGCTCCATGTTTATGATCTCGCCACCCATGAAGAGTTCACCATGGACGCTTACCATGCCTACCGCCGTCAAGGACTGGTCTCGAGGGATCACACCGCAGGTGTCGAAATCAACCCGGATTTCTGGGTCAGCAGTATGGTGTTTTTCAGTGGCAGCGCTTGGTATGACCTGGAAAAGCGAGAGCACAAACTCATCACCGATATACCCGAGTTTATTGCGAAATTTCCACGCTCGGTCAGTGCCCGCGATGTTAGCCTGGTACCGGGTGGTGACTATATCGACATTCGTATAGAAGGCTACGATGAATTCGGCAGCGGTGAGGCAGCACGTCCGGCCCTCAAAAAGCAGCGTTACCGAATTCACAGAATGACCAACGAGATTACCCCGTTGCCTGAACTGCCAGCGATTGGATGGAACAAGGAGGCGGTGTGGATCGATGCAAACCGCTACGTATTTTATCGCTCCGAAGGCTCACCTGAGGAGATCGGCTTATGGCTCTACGATATTCCGACCGAAACCTCGACCTTGATCAGTCAATTAACCCCCAATCATAGCTTCAGGGCCAAAAATCCCCTGTCCGGAAACCTCGAACAGATCGGCCCATTCAATCCGGTGTTTAAGGAGAGCCCGTTTCTGGTGATCACGGATCACGAACGCGTCGGCTTTACCACGGAAGTGGATGGGAAATTCGTATTCGCCCTGGTTTCACTTAAAGGTGAAGAACCCAAGTACCTTGAAATACCAAAGCAGAAAATGCGTTCTAAAGTGGCAACACTGTTCATTAACGATCCGGTCTCACTGGAGCGCAACCAGACTGTTGCGATCACCCAGGTCGCAGCGCCGACCAAAAGTGTTGGCAGCAACAGCAAACCATCGATCACGAAAGCAAGCAAGGGGCACAAAGCGTTGGTCCCTGTCACGGCACGCAGTACAGACCTTTCCCTTGATAACATCAAACCCCATCAGATTCCCCTGATACCCTGGGAAGCGCAGGCCAACTATTTTGCAGCCTTTCCCTTCCACAAGGGTGACTACGCTTTAATTCAAGACCCCTCGGCAACCTTCCGTGACTTGTACGTTCGCATCCATCAGGGAAAGGCTTTACTGGGTGCCGCACCGGAATACGATGTTTTCCCGCGCTATGACCAGCGCAAGCAGTTTGCGGACGCATTCAAGGGGCGGCTTGCACAGTCCACGGACTATTACGGCTTGCTATGCACGCTGAAAAATCAGCGCGGTGAATTTACTCCGGACAAAATCAGCCACCGGGATAATTATGGCAACTACTACGCTGCGAAAAGCGGATTCCAACCCTACACTGTGCTCACCGCCCTGGCCTACAGCGCCATAAAATCCGACCATTTCGGCCAATACTTTTGCGCAGACTCTGAAAATTGTGGTGGTGAGGAAGACAAGGCCAGATGGTTGGCGCATGTGAATGTTCACAAGGCCTGGGGCGGCCTTGATGCCAGCGAGACGGATTCACGACAGGCACTTGCAAGCTTTTTGGACAAGGAACTCCCCAAGCTGTTTGAGTGGGCTGACTCCCTGTCCTGTGATGTGGCGTTGACGGTTCCCACTCTGGCGGGTGGTTATGATGCTGCGACACAAGCACTTAATTTCACTTATGTGGCCACCCCGTTCTCAGTGCCGATGCCCAAATCTGAGTTGCGATCGATTCTTAATAAACCCAGGGAATACCTGTCGGCAGAGAGAAACGTCTCCACACCGCAGGGTACCCCGCTTAAGTTCTTCGCGGTCGTGAATGGCAGCTTCTCCAGAGCGAGCTTTGGCGGGTCATTGTCGCAAGGTTACGGCGTTGGCGCGCTCCCCTATTTTCTTGCGCTTGATACCGACAACATCAGTATCTTTGCAGACGATCTTTTGACTGATGAGGTAGGAAAAGCCAACCTCCCCGCTGGCACGAAGATAAAAGTCATCAACGGCAGTAACGTTAAATAAGAACAGTCAATCCTGGGAACAACACCCGTTGTCCCCAGGATCGTACTTAAGTTGAATCGGCGCATGCGATCCAGCTGTTGCGAGGTGAACAGTAATCGAAGGCCCCGAGTATATCCTGATAAAGCGGCCCTGATAGAGCAGTAAAGAGAAAGTGCGCAGTGGGGGTGGGTAAAACGTCAGGAAGACGTTAGACTGTCACCAGGAGACTGATAATCAGATGGACGGGCCCGGTTCGCCACCTGATTATGCGTTGGTTCATTAACAGCTTTGTGCTGCATGGAAATGGAAACGGAAGTATGAGTTATCTCATGGAAAGATCAAACCGATGTATTCTGATGGTGTTCTTGTGTTCCCTGGTGTTATTGTCCGGCTGTCGCCGTGACAGTGAAGAGCCGACCCTGTATGACAGTGAACGGCCCTATCGTCTGCCTTACACCTATGGTGAAGACCGATTTGTGATTCAGGGGTACAGTGGGCCGTTTGGGCATTCTGGTTTTGAACTGGATTTTGTCATGCCGGTAGGGACACCGGTGCTTGCAGCCCGGTCAGGGGTGGTAACCGCTGTTCAGGATTCTCAAAGCGGTAATTGCCCGATCGAAAAAAACTGTTCGAATAATTTTGTCTACATTGATCATCTTGATGGAAGCTACGCGGCCTACCTGCATATCAAACAATTCGGAGCCTGCGTTTCGTCGGGTATGGTTGTCAACCAGGGCGATGTCATCGCATTGTCCGGTAACGTCGGCATCAGTGCTTTACCCCATTTACATCTGGGTATTATGCCGTTCAATGGCGAGCCGCCTGCCTTTGCCGATGTTAATCAGTTTGGTTCCGGTGTGCCGGAGATGGGTAACTTCTATATGTCGTTTAATCGGGTAGGTGAGGACTATTGTAATGAGTAGATTGATGCTGTCAGTGATCCTGGTTGGGCTTTTGGCTGGGTGTGCAACCAATCGGTACGTTGTGACTGAAGGCACATACAGCGCATGGAAGGGCGAACGAATGTACCTGCGTAAGAAAACCATCCTGGTGGATACCAAAACCGGCGCTACCTGGGGCCTGGCTTATGATGCAGAGAACAAAGCGTTTACCCGCGACGGCTACGGCTGGGAAAAACTACCGGTAAGGGATCATATTGCTGTTGAAGGCGAGGTCGCCGATGCCCCGACAGAGCAAAACAAGTGAGCCATTTAAGGGTGTGTAGTGGATCAACAATGGATTGGTGATAAAGACAATGAAAATGAAAGTGGCTTTCTTCTGTTATTGCTTTAATGCGGTCGGACTGTTTGCGTTTGGTCTGATTTACACTTTCAGTGGCGAGTTTCTGCCGTTTCACGCTAATGCCATAGGGCGGCAATGGAGCAGCCTGAGTGATCCGGTCCAGGTGTTGTACCTTGGTATGATGCGTACCGAAGGCGCGGGTATGCTGGCAGCGGCCGTTGCCATCGGCATATTGTTGTGGATTCCGTTCAGGCGTCGGGAGCCTTGGTGTTACTGGGCCATGATGGTGATAGGTGTGGTAGAACATGTGCCCAGTATGGTGGGCGCTTATAATACATCCCTGGCCACCCCGGCTTCTTCACCCTGGCAGCTTAATTTGCTGGGTATTGTACTGTTGCTGGTGGGCCTTGGCCTGGCGTTGAAGAATGGGGCAAACGCAGCGCCAGCGAAGGTGTGATCGGCAGAGCCGGGTGGACGGGTGTTTGCCATAGGCTAAACTGAATGAATCAGTGAATACATCGGCCCTACTGGCTTTCAACTACCTGGATGTCGGCTCCCGTTCCGTGGAGTACTGGTATTAGCGATGAGTCGTACCAATATTGTTTTACAGATCAATAAGGATCTGGTGGCAGGAGACTTACAATTACCGTCCCTCCCTAAGGTTACCCTTATGGTCAGAGAGGCCGTTGCCAATCCTAACCAGGATCTTTCCAGCCTTGCCAAAGTCGTGCAGACCGATCCGGCATTTTGCGGGTATCTGGTGAATTCCGCCAATTCGCCCCTCTACCGCGGCATTGGGGAGTTGCACAATGTGCAGCAGGCCCTGTCACGCTTGGGCATGAAAACCACTCAGAATCTTGCCATGACCTATGCTGCACGCAGCTTGTTCAAGCCCCGTAATCGGGCATTGTCCACCTGGCTTACGGCCATTTGGAAGCAAAGCACCTTAGTGGCTGCGTTAGCCAAGGTGATGGCGCAACACAGTCAGGGTTTTGATCCCGATGAGGCGCTGTTGGCGGGCCTGTTGCAGGATATCGGCATGCTGCCACTACTGGATAAAGCTGCCCGGGATGTTGCCTTGATCAACGATGCAGCGGCAGTGGATGCCCTGTTGAAGCAGCACTCTGCCCGGGTGGGGGCCGCGGTGTTGCGCCACTGGGGTATGGCTGTGAGTTTTCAGAATGTGGCGAAGCACCGTGAAAACTGGTTGCGCGAACACGATGGTGAGGCGGATCTGGTGGATCTGATTTCATTGGCGCGCATTCACAGCTATATCGGTCAACCCCAGATGCAGGTGCTTCCCCGTATCCATCAGCTACCGGCGTTCCGCAAGCTCGAACTGGGGGAACTGGGCCCCAGTTTGAGCTATCGCTTTATTGAACAGGCCGGGGATTCCATACGGGAAACCCAATTGTCACTCAGTTAACCCATGCGGCATCGAATGCGTTGCGCAATACCGTGCAGGGCAGGGTATTGGTTTCGATGGATGAATTCACCAACAGTACCGCTTCCACCTGAATGGGGAATTTCATAATACAGCCCTGCTGCTCGCGCCGTTCGGGCCATTCCACAGAATCAAAGTACAAGGCGCCGGCGTGTGCCTGGTAGCGTCCGTGATCACCGGACAGACTCCAGTTGTATGACCAGCCCAGATCCAACAGGTCCATCAGTTCACGCATGGAATCCGATAAAATCCGGTCGCTGTAGCGCAGGTAGGCCATGAATTTGGCCAGTTCATAGGCCGACAGATACCAGCCGCCGGAACCACAGGAGAGCGTCCAGTTGCCGGCTTCTGCACCGGTGCCGTTGGCTTCGAATACGTTGTAATAGCGGGTGGGGTCGTAATCACCGGTAGCACTGACGCAACTGGGCTGGTGAATGTCGAGGGGGAGAAACACGTTCTCGGCCACATAAGCCTGGTACACCGCTGCTGCCTCGTTTGCATCCAGCGCATTGATAGGCTGGCCGGCCGCTTCCCACAGAGCCGGGATGATGACGCGAAACAGGGCGTAGTTGATGTTCGAGTAAGACTGATTTTCTTCACCACCGTGAAACTGGGGCATGATGCCGTATTCCACCATGGCTTTCAGTCCGTTCCATTTCACCAGATTGAGGGCAGCGAATTCCGCATCGAAATTCTGGATTGCCATCGCGGTCTGTTTGATTCCGGATTTGTGGGTAAGCAGATCGTAGAACGTGATGATTTGTGGATTGGCAAAGCCGTAGCCTTTCGTCCAATCATCCGGTAGCCATGGGCCCACCGGGTCAAACACATTTAAATCGTTCAGCTCCAGTAATTGCAGTACCGCCACCGCAGTGATGGTCTTGGAAATACTGGCTATGTTCATGCGCTTGTATTGGCTTTGTGCCAGATAGGAGTCGTTGTTATTGCGGGCGGCACCACGTCCATCAGAGCGGGAATGTTTTTTCTTGAAGTTGATAACATAGGCGTAGCCCACGGTTTCACTGTCCAGTTTGTCAATGATGCCCTGCTCGAATTCATCCACATCGAACACAGGGCCGCCGCTGGTGATGGTGGTGCTGGGTTGCATAATGCCTGCGCTCTGTTGCTGATACTGCGTGGCCAGTTTCAGCAACAGATACGGGTTCGGCTCAGGTTCGGTGCTGGTGATGTTGTCTACGGATTTACTCACGCCGGTAAGGCTGCGATACCAGCTCAGCAGATCGGTGCCCAGGAAAGGCAGTTGGGTGGGATAGGGCAGAGCCCCGTTGAAATCCTCACTGTTTTCATAAGAATATTCCGCATCCAACACCAGGTTAAGCGAGGGCTGAGTCTGTATCTGTGCGGTAGTGGTAGTAGTGGTAGTGGTGCTGCGTGTTTGTGCCAGCAGCACTGTGGGTACGGATGCGATCGTGGTAAGCAGACAGGCTAATAAAATTCTACTGAAAATGGCGTCCAGGCCAGCTGGTGCATGGCCACGATGGTCAGCGCGTGGTTTGCCGTTGGTCATTGTTGATTTCCCTTTCAATTCGTATGATGTATTGAGTCATTGTACGGTCTGTGTCGGTTGACCTCGGTTAACTATTGCCACAGGCGGTCTGCATTAATCACCCTGAAGTAATAGCGAAGGTCCTACAAAAAGGGTGTGATAATTCGCAATTTCCATGTGGCGCAGGTGATGCCGCAACCGCCTTCTCTACGCTGCCCATGTAAAAAAGTTGCATCAAAATATAAAAATTACTGTGAAAAAATAACAAGTTGTTCGCGCCTCCCGTTGCAACTTTCGCATCGGCTACAGCGTATCTCCCTGAGACAGATCCCTTATCTGTTATTGCAACCAATTGATCATTGCCAGGGAGAAAAATATGAAACACAACACACAGTATGGAACCCGATTGCTGTTCTGCTCGATGGCGCTCACCAGTCTGTTGCTGGGCTGCGGTGGCGGAGGAGATGGTGGAGGCGGAGGCGGCCAGCCGGATGCGGGCGTGACCGCCAGGTTGCCTGCCCGCTCCACCAATATTGCCTTGACCTCCGATGATCGGCGTCTGGTGGTGGTGAATCGTCAGAATGATTCGGTATCGGTAATTCAGGTGAAAGATGGCAACGACGTCGACGTTGATGCCAAATTGGCAGAGATCAGCGTGGGTAAGGAACCGCGATATGTGGCGATCACCCCTGATGATCAGGCGGCTTACGTGACGAATGCCGTGGATGGTAGTGTATCGGTGATCGATCTGGCCGCCGCTACCCCCAAGCTGAAAGGCAACCCGATTGCAGTGGGCAGCGAACCCCGGGGTATTGCCATCACCCCCAATGGAACCTATGCCTTTGTAGCCAACCATACAGAGGGGTCGGTTTCTGTCATCCAGATCCGTACCAATCAGGTCATCAACACGGTGTACGTGGGCGGTAATCCCATGGCGGTGACCATCAGTAATGATGGCGATCTGGATGATCGTGACGAAACGGTGTACGTCACCCGTTTTTTTTCCGAACTGGCCGACCCGGTCAACCGGCCCGATGGTTTTAATGATGCCAAACGGGGTGTAATTGATTATTTCGGGGTAGGGGCGGCCATTGCTTCCGGTGCTGGCGTGGCACAGCTTTATATTGAACCCCTCGCTGACAGTGGTTTCAGCGCGGATCGCCGTCAGTTCTGTGGTAACACCCGGGATATTCTGCAGAGTCAGGGGGATGTGGTGTTCTTTAATGCGGGCGTCGATGGTGATGGCGACGGAGCCGCGTCGCTGGCCAGCGATGTGTTCTGTCCGGATAATTTCAGTGTGGATGCTTCAGCCGGCGGTGCCATTGGCCGTGATGTTCAGGGCGCCTACCCCAATCAGCTGTTCAGTGCGGTGCTGCGGGATTATAACCTATATGTGCCCAATGTGGGTGCCTCACCGGAGCCGCCGGTTAGGTTCAACCTGAATGTGCAGGCACTGGTGACCACACTGGATGTGGGCTCCGGCTACCAGGTTACCACCAACCTGAACAACCAAATCAAAACGGAAACTCCGCCTGCTGATCCCGGCACATCCCTGGCCCGTTTGTTTGCCAATGATGTGGTGGCCATTGATGCCAACAAGAGCGGCGACGACTTCCTGGTGGTGAGCCGTGGCGGCAACTACGTCATGCGGGCCACAGTGGCACCGGACGGCAGTCTTGACCTGGGGGCACCCGGTAATGTGGTGCGTTTCCAGACCGGTAACATACCCACTGGTGTGGTGATGAGTCAGGATGGTACGCGAGCCTATACCAACAACGAAGTCAGTACGTCGGTGACGGCACTGGACCTGATCGGCAATCAGGTATTGCAACTGGATATCGCCTCCAGTAACCCCCCCGCGCCCGGAACAGCCAAGCACCGCAGCCTGCTGGGCAAGCTGGCGTTCTTCACTGCCCTGGGGATGCCTGATGTGTTGGATCTGGACAAGGACGGCAACTTTGATATCGATGTGCGGGACATCCAGCCGCTGGCTTTCCGCGGCAAAGCGTCGGACAATGCCTGGAGCAGTTGCGCATCCTGTCACGATGATGGCCACAGCGATAACGTAACCTGGATATTCCCCACCGGGCCGCGCCAAACCATTGCCCTGGAAGGCACGTTTGCCAACAGCGATCCCCGGGATCAGCGCATTTTGAATTGGAATGCGGTGCGCGGCAGCGTAACGGACTTCAATAATAATTCCCGCGGCGTGCAGGGTGGTATCGGCCATGCAACGGATGTAGGGGGAGTCAATCGCAGTGCAGAGATTTTCAATCACGGCCCCACCAGCGGAATCAGTGATGCGCTGGATGCGATGACCGAGTGGGTGGCCACGGCGGTGCGGGCACCCATCATGCTGGCACCGGACAGCGATGCCGAATACACCGGCCGCCAGTTATTTGCTGCCAACTGCAGCAGTTGCCACGGGGGTGAAAAATGGACAAAAAGTTCGGTGTTGGCGTACCAGAACAATCCAACCTTTGCGGCTAACCCGTTGGCGGCCAATTTCTTTGCTCAAGGCCGGCAACCTGCACTGGACCCCAATCTGACGGTGGCCGGTCCGCAGATCGTGGCGCTGGCAATACAGGGCGACGTACTCAGGTTGCTGGATGATGTGGGTACCCGGGACGGAAGCAACCCCCTGGAAATTCGGGGTGCCGGTGCCATTGGTGGCGGCCTGATCTCCATTCCCGGTGATCCCAACGAAGGGGTGGAAGTATCACCACAGTCTACCCAGGGCTTTGCGTCATTGGGTGGTGCGGGGTTCAATGTGCCTTCACTGTTAGGGGTGGCCTACCATGCCCCTTACCTGCACGATGGCAGTGCCGCCACGCTGGAGGAGGTCTTTGATCGGCATCGGTTACCGCAATCAGGAGGGCAACCGATTTCCAGTGTGATCAGTGATGCGGATGATCTTGAGTACCTGAAAGCGTTTCTGCTGTCCATTGACGACGAGACCCAACCCTTCTGACGCCGGGCTCCGGCAGGCGCCACCCTGACGCGTTACGCGCTTTCGTCAGGGTGGCCTTTAACCTATACTGGCCAATTTTTTTTAAGCGCAATGTCGCTCTTGATGTGATGGTAATGCAGAGGAATGCATGAGAAAAATAACGGTAGTGTTGATCGTCCTGTTCATGGCTGTGGGGTGTTCTGCCATGAAATCCAACAAATACACGGATGTGAATGTTCGCTGTGAGCCGGATGCTGCGATTGCCAGTGTAAACGGTGAGCATAAGAGTTCACCTGCAACGTTCAGCGTCGTAACCAATAAGGACATTGAGGTTGCCTGTCAAAAGCCGGGTTATATTACCTCCAGCAAAACGGTTCGTACCCATATCACCACCACCGGGGTATTGGATGCCATCGGCGGATTTCTGTTCCTGGTGCCTGCCATAGGGTTGATTTCACCGGGGGCATGGGATCTGGATCAAAAAGACTTTGACATGACATTGGTGAAAGAGCCGGAGTAACGGTATGAGTCACCTTGGTTCAAGGTTGCACAGGTGCCTGATTGACCTGATGATCGTTTAGCTCAATCAGGGCTATGTTTCTTGCCATAGCTGCGGCGGATTACACAGGCACGGGTTGCTTTCCTGCGCTACACTGACACCCATAACAATAATCATTGAAAAAGGGTGTGCAGATGACTATTTCCTATCGCTTATACGATGTCTTTGCCGACGAGCCGTTTGCGGGTACGCCCATTGCCGTGGTGATGGCGGATGTTCCCTTGGATGATGCGCTGAAAACCAGGATTACGGCCGAGCTTGGCTGCTCGGAAACCGTGTTTGTTGATCCGTCCAACCCGGCTTCCCCCTTTGCGGTGTATAACGGGCAGGGTAAAACGTCGTTTGGCGCCCACACCACTTTGGCTGCTGCTGCCAGGGCCTTTGAGCTGGGCTACGGCAAGCAGGCCGAAGGCTACTCTGAGTACCTGCTGCAGGATGGTGGATTGTCGGTGAATACCTTCCGGGATGCTAGCGGGCACGGTGTCGGTGGCTTGACTCTGTTTGCCCGTCATTTTGATTTCACCACCGATCGTTTTGTGCCTGAATTGTCGGATATTGCCCGGGCCTTGAATACCGAGGTTAAACATCTCGCCTATTCCCGCTACAAACCCCGCTTGGTGGCAGTGGATACGCCGGTGCTGGTGGTACCGATGACTCGGCCTGATCACGTTGTCGCCGCGCGTCTGGATACCGGTCAGTGGGCACCATTGCTCTCTGAGATCTACGCCACGGCCATTCTCTTGGTGGCACCGGGCTCCGTGGGTGGCCGCGCACACTTTCATGGCCGTCTTGTTACACCCCACTATGAAGCCGCAGCCTGCCCTCCCATCGGCTCAGTGATCCCCGAGTTCATTGCCTATCTGTGTTGCTGCGAGGGTACCGCCATCGGCACCCACACCACCAGCATTGATCGTGGCCACCCCGCGGCCCGCCAGAGCCTGATTCACATGGAGTTCGATTACCGGGGCGGCCAGCAGGCCAAGTGCCGCATTGGTGGTAATGTGGTGCTGATGGCAGAGGGGCAGTTCGTTTACCCATAAGCGCCTCAGCGCCGGAAAAGGCGGACCGCTTCATACCGGTTAAAGCCAATGTTGTAGTGATGACTGCGGCCATAACAAAAATCAAAATATTATCCGTTGCGGAACAAAGCCTGGAAGCAAGGGGGTGCGGCTTAGCATTGTGACATTGATTGCAAAACAGTGCCTGGGAAGTCACTTGGGACATCTAATCTATGAGTACCCTGAATTATTTTGCCTATGGTTCCAATATGTCCATTGCCCGTTTGCACGGCAGGACGCCCAGTGCGGTATTGCAAGGCTGTTGCCGGCTGAACCGGCACGACCTGCGCTTTCATAAGCGGGGCCATGATGGTTCCAGTAAGGCGGATGCCTACTTTACCGGTGATGACCATGACGTGATTCATGGCGCCCTGTTCACCATCGAGCGCAGTGAGAAACCGAATCTGGATGCGGCGGAAGGGTTGGGGAACGGGTACGAGTTAAAGCAGGTAATGGTGATCGATGGCGCCGGGTTTACCATTCCGGCGCTGACCTACGTGGCCACCCAGTTTGATGTCCAGCTGAAGCCCTACTCCTGGTATTTGAATCATGTATTGGTGGGTGCGCTGGAGCTGGGCCTCCCGGAGCACTATATTCACAGTAAAATCAGCACCGTGACCGCAGTGGATGATGGCAACCGGATGCGGGACAGGGAGCAGCGCCGGATTCACCAATAGGTGGCATCAGGCCCGCCGGATCTGATCGCGACCTTTTTGCTTGGCTTGATATAGTTGTTTGTCGGCGTCATGCAGCAGTTGTTGCGGTGTGTTGCTGCTGTCTGGCACCAGGGTGGCTACCCCGCCGCTGATGGTTACGTGCTCGGACGCTACCGATCGCTGGTGCGCTATAGTCAGGGCTCGAACGGCCTTGGCGCAGTGCAAAGCCAGTGCGTAGGCTTCGTCTGCGTTGGTCTCCGGCAGCAAAATCACAAACTCTTCGCCGCCATAGCGTGCCACCAGATCCGAGGATCGGCTCGCCTGTTGCCTGAGCGCTGAAGCCACTTGCCTCAGGCAATCATCACCGGCCTGGTGACCATAAAAATCGTTGTAATGTTTGAAGTAGTCAATGTCAATCAGGACGATGGACAGGGGGTGCCGGCTACGTTGCATGCGCCGCCACTCCTGCTCCAGTTGTTTGTCGAACATCCTGCGATTGGCAACACCGGTAAGGCCGTCTTCAAAGGACATCCTTTCCAGATCTTTTCTCAAATCCTCCAGTACCTGCTCCGTTACTTTCCGTTCAGTGATGTTGCGCATGAAGATGGCAATGCCGATCGCCTGTTTGTTGTTATCCAGTATCCGTGACAACGTAATGGCCAGTACCTGCTGCTGATGGTTTGCTGTGTTCAGCACAATTTCATGTTCACTGTGGTTGTTGGCGGATGCGCTCAGTTCAGTGTAAAGGGGGCGCAGCTGCTGACCCCACTGCGGATCCAGAATGGAAAAGATGGAAAGCCCTGTAACCTGATCTGATGTCATGCCCAACAGGGCGGAGGCGGCCAGATTCCACTTAACAATCACGCCGTCCACGGCGGTGGCAATGATTCCATCGTGGGCGTGTTCGACAATATGAGACAGATACTCAAGGGACACCGAGGCACGTTGCAATGGTGAAACACGTGGTTTGGTGTTGTGCTGCAGTTTGCGGTTCAGTTGAGACAGGGTAGTGCGAAACTTTCTTTTCTTGATGGCGGCGCTCAGGCTGCGAGCAAGTGTATCCGCAAACTGGGCGCCGGTGGGATCCACAATCTCCCAGTGATGGCCAAGCGTGGATACCGGTGATTGCAGGCGATGCTGGAGTGATTTGCCGGTATCGTTCACCAGGAAAATGAAATACAGATCGTCAATGACATGGCTGAGTTTTTTGGCTGTTTCAAGGGGCTTGCGCGTGTGCGGGCCAATGAACGCGATGCAAAAATCCAGAGTGTCCTGCCGCGCCAGTACAGCAGGCAGCGTGTTGCTGTCGGCATCAATATGCGTGGGCATCGGCAGGTTGCAGCGTTGGCATACGAATGCCACCTGTTCAAAGGTTTGTTGCCAGCAACCTGCGGCGTCGATGTATAACGCGTGTGTCGTCATAGTGATTTAAATCAGCGGAAGATCCAGCAGCAGTCGTCCGCTCCACAGTTTCAGAATATCGGTGGTGGGCGACATGACATGAGCCGCCCGCGCATCACGCAGCAAGCGGGATAATTGTCCGTTTTCACGATAGGCAAAACCACCACAGCAGGTCATGGCATCATTGGTGACCGCAACCGCAAGATCGGCGGCATCGGCTTTTGCCATCAGAATCATGTTGGTTGCCTGCGGATCACCTACATCCCCCTGATACGCTGCCTGATACAGCAGACCACGGCTTTTGTGCACCGCAATATTCATTTCAGCCAGGCGGTATTGCAGTGTATGGATGTCCGCCAGGCGTTCACCGGAGTGGCTGTAGCGCCGCGCTTTAACGTGTTCAATGGTGGCATTCAGAGCCGCCTGGGCCAAGCCCAGGTAGGCACCGGCCATGGCAATGAGAAAATAAGGCGCCACCACCTCAAAGGTGTACCAGATCTGATCGCCTTCCTGCCCCAGCAGATTTTCCCGTGGCAGCCGCACCTGGTTCAATTGCATCGCCCTGGATGAGTTACCGCGCATACCCAGTCCGGCCCAGGGTTCAAGCCAGGTGATCCCGGCACTGTCCCTGTCCACGATCAGACAGGAGAAATCGCCATCTTCGGTATTTTCAGCACTGGCCATGGTGGAGATTACGTAGGAATCGGCGTGGCCACCGTTGGTAACAAACTGTTTGGTGCCGTTGACGATGTAGTGTGCGCCACTGAGGGCTAATTCGGTTTGGGGCAGATAAAAGTGGGCACCGGTACCGTGCTCAGACAGTGCCAATGTGGTGATGTGACGGTTTTCAGCGATGGGCACCAAATACTTTTCTTCGTGATAAGCAGTGGCTTTGGCCGTGATCACGGCGCTGCCCACACAATGCATGGCATAACACAGAGCCGATGAGGTGCAGCCTTGTGCTATGGTTTCACCCAGCACCGCCAGGGCCAGCAGCCCCTGCTCGTGGCCGCCAAACCGTTTCGGTACATGCAGCCCCATCACGCCGGCCTCGGCCAATGCCTGCATGCTGTGCAGCGGCCAGCGTGCATCTTGATCTGTCTGACTGGCCTGGGGGGCGATGTGGGAAAGGGTGAGTTCCTGTACCTGGTGTCGTAACCGAACAATAGACTCGGGTAAAAGCACTTCCATAAGCAATTGACATCCGTGTTCAAGCCTGGCGTGTTTCTAAAGACTAGCTTAGTGGTAATTGGGCGTCAAAATAGCGGGAAATAAACCCAATTGCAGCTGGCTATGGTCATCCGTATGATTCCTTCTATGCCGTAAAAAAGGGTACGAATCTGTGGTGACGCCAAATTCAATGTCGATTCCATTTGATGATCAGGCAACGTTTTGGCTGTTCGGCTATGGGTCTTTGATCTATAAAGTGGATTTTCCCTGGTTGGAACGCAGACCCGGGCGAATATTTAACTGGTCAAGGCGTTTTTGGCAGGGCTCCCATGATCATCGCGGTACACCGGATAAACCCGGAAGGGTGGTGACTTTGATCAAAACACCCGGGGCTGTGTGTGAAGGCATGGCCTATCGCATTACTGCCCAGGAGTTTGCCCATCTGGATCATCGTGAAAAGAACGGTTATGTGCGGCTGGTGACAGATGTGTACTTTCAGGACGCAACCCAAGCCACTGGTGTGGTTTACATTGCGGCGCCGGATAACCGTGCCTATCTGGGGCCGGCAACGGAGCAGGAGATCGCCCGCCATATTGCCGATTGCGCAGGGCCCAGCGGCGAGAACAGCGATTACCTGTTGCAATTGGCCCATGCCCTGCGGGAACTCAACGAGGTGGATGAGCATGTCTTTACCATCGAACGTCACTTATTGGCGCTGCGGTCCGGCGCCTGACACAAGGTCTAAAGGCTCCCGGTCAAGCCCCCGGTTAATCCTCCCAGTGCACGGCATTGAACAGTTGCTGCAGTTTTTTGCCCCGCTGGGGGTTGATGTGGGTCACATGGGCGATCCTGCCCGCCAGGTGGGCGCGGAAATCCGGGTGCGCGCACCGGTTCTGGCTTTCACTGCCGTGACGCACACAGTTGTGAAGAGTGGCTTTTAACTGGTCGTAGTCGGTACGGCTGATATTGATCTTTTCATTGATCACCAGGCCGGTGATGCGTTGGCTCTGTGATTGGCTGCGGACCCGGGTCTTGCGGTGGTTCAGGCAAAACCCTTCTTCCAGTGCAATGGCCCCGGTTACTGATTCAATCCAGGCTGCCTGTGGCCGCAGGGTTTCCGGGCCGGAGAAAACCAGATCGTCGGCGTAACGGGAGTAACGCAGGCCATAGCGCCTGGCCAACCCCGCCAGTCGACAATCCAGGCGATAGGCAGAGAAATTGGCCAGGGCACCGGAGGTGGGGGCACCCTGTGGCAGGTGCGGATGCCGCAGTTGCCTGCGCCGTTGCCATGATTGATCAGCAAAGGGTTTACCGGCCAGGCTGGGTGACACCCCGTGACTGCATAATCCCATCAGGGTGCGGGCCACCGCCGCCGGATAGCCAAGGGTGCGAAAAAACGCGAGCACTTTGGTGATGGGAACGCTGTGAAAAAAATCCTTGAGATCCAGGTGCAATATAACCGGTTGACCCACGTGGGCTGCAACATAGCTGGCGCAGGATCGATTGCGTACGAATCCATGAGCAGCATCGTGGGGCAGGATGCGATCCAGTATGTCGTGCAGAATCAGGCGTTGAATACGCTTGAGTTGTGATTTGGGTATTTCAATCAGGCGCTGGCCGCCACTGCGTTTATTGACCCAGCGATAGCGATAATGGTGCAGTCTGGGTTCGACCACCTGCGCCTGCCGGCCATTGATATCCGCCAGCCAGTCCAGCTCCCGTGGTTGTACTGCCAGCCACAGGGCAACGTCCTTCAGGGTATCCAGCCGGGGCAGGGGGAAGCAGCGCAGATTAGCCGGCGGCGGTTGCATTTGCGGTGTGTCCAGCAATATGCCGGGTATGTCCTGTTGCGCAGCATGTTGCCAGAAATATTCCAGTAGCGGTTCGTTCAGCAGTAATGTGGCTAACCGCTTGAAGGATGCCGGGGGCTGCTCATACAGAAAGCACAGGCGTGCCGCCAGCTGCTTGATGTCTTGGGGATGAAGCTCCAGTACGCGCCGCAGGCGATCTGTCACCGCAGGTTGTGTCCACTCTCCGTCGATGATGGACAATGCCAGCCGGCGCGCACGAACAGAATTGGTCATAGCAAAGTATCACAGCAAGCAGGGTTGCAATAAGCAGGGTTGCAATCGGTCTCCGACCAGTCTGGTCCATTCAGTACGGTACTGCGTGCAGCGCAGCGCCGTACCAACTACGGTGTGTTCTTACTGTTGAATCGCCCCCGGGGTAACCCCGGAGCTTTCACCCTGGGGCCAAGCCCCGTGATGAAACGCTCGGAGAACCGATCGCCCGGGCATGATTTCAAGTTTGCCGGGATGAGTCAAGCCGGGCGATGGGTTAGACTCACGGAACCCAACCCGAAGAGGCATTACCATGAGCGACATATATAAAACTCCCGCTGCTGAATTGAGCGCGGCCCCCGATGGTGATATGGACAACTTTGAGCGCTTTACGGCATGGGGTGTGTTTGGCCTTTCAGTGATCACGTTCGGCATTTATATGATGTACTGGTTTTACACGCGTACCCGGGTATTGAATGCCTTTCATGACAATAAAATTGCCGATGGGCTGGTATACGGCTCCCTGATAACCTATGTGGTGTACTTCGGCAGCTCGCTGTTGCCTGAATCAGTCTATCAGGAGCCGGTTATGCTCTACGGGATTGTAGCGGTCTCGGTTTTGTACCTGGTTTTTTACCTGGTGTGGCTGTTTACCTTCCGCGCCAGATTGCTGGAAATCGCCAGAAGTCATGGTGTCAACACATTCCGTATCAATCCGGCGCTGACCTTTTTCTTCCAGAGTATTTATTTGCAATACAAGATTAATCAGTATATCGACAACAAGGCGGATTAGAGGTTATTTCCATTCTGAAACAGATCACCTATGATGCAGGACCTTCTGACCAGGAGATCGATGATGACCGAGCGCAATCTGGAACTGTCTGTTACCCGTTACATTTCGGCGTCACCCGAGCAGGTGTGGCAGGTAATGACCCGCCAGTTGGCGGACTGGTGGTGCCCCAAACCCTGGCGGGTTACGGTGGATGCCATAGAATGGCGATCGGGCGGCCCGTTCAATCTCACCCTGCATGGGCCTGAAGGTGAGCTTGTTGCCAGTCAGGGCGTGTTTCTGGAGGTGGTACCCGGTGAGCGTCTGGTGTTTACCGACGCGGTTAACGCTCAGTGGGAACCCCTTGATCCTTTCATGATCGGCATCATCGAGATCAGTGATGAAGGTGTTGGTACCCGTTATGTAGCACGCGCCCGGCACTGGACGGCGGCGGCCCGCGATCAGCACCTGAAAATGGGCTTTGATACAGGCTGGTCTGCTGTGGCCGATCAGTTGGCTGCGTTGGCCGAGCTGGATTGAATACCCGCTTAACGGCTCAGCTGCAATATCAGTTTGTCGCCATCCCTCTCCCACACCGCATGGGGCAGCTCTTTTCCCAACACACCGGCCAGCATCACTTCTGCGTGTTTTGACCTCTCCTGTGAGACGCGCAGTTCCAGCAGGCAGGTTTCACTTCTACAATCCAGATAATCCAAGCTGACACCGGAAAAATGCTCGGCTTGAGACAAAAGCTCCAACACGTTGGCTTCCTGCTCCTCGGCCCAACGCTCATCACGGAAATCCTGGTAATAACGTTGGCTCGCCTGATCGCGTATTGCCTGAAGTTCCAGTGCATTGCTGTGTTCAGCGATTTCATCGTTGAGAGGCAGCGCAGAGTACAGGTCACTGGCTTGATCCATTGTGGCCTCCGACATTGCAGCGTGTGTGTTAGTGGTTGTGTTGACGGCTGTGTTGGCGGCAAGCTCTGCCTGGAGAGGGGATTGCCGGGCATCGGCCCGGGCAATCCGTTGCGATAGCAAGGCCAGTTCAGTTTCCAGGTTGACGATTCTGCTTTGATACCCTGCAATCTGCGCGCTCAGGTTTACCGATTGCTGTTGCAGTTGCACCACCGTTTGTTGTACCCGGAGCCCATAAACTATGCCGATTACCAAAACGGTGCAGGCCAATCCCGGCACAATCGGATGGACTCCTTTTACGCTAAACCCGCTCATGTTACCGCTCCCATGAGGATCAGTTGAGATCGAGAACGATGCTGTGAATCTTGCCGCCGCTCTTGGGCAAAACGCAGAATACGGTGATGTATCCTTCGTAGGCGGTTCCGGCAACACTGCCGAAATCTAGAACCCGATCACCGGTACCGGTGGAGTAAACGGTTTCCGATGCCACTGTGTCACCAAAGCGGTTGCGGTTGATGGCGGTGCACCACATGCCCCCGTCGGTATCGGTTACGCTGACTTCCAGATCGGCGATGGTGCCGCTGCTGTAACCGTTGGCACGGGGTACCGGGCAGTCGATGTATCCCCAGTGGGTACTGCTGTTATTTTCAATGGCCCCATATTGATAGCCTATACCGGCACCGTATACCGTGCTGGCGCTGTACACGCTTTCGCACTGGGTGCCACTGAAGGTCTGTTTGGTGACGGCATGGCTGATGCTGGCTGTGGTACTGAGCAGGATTGCCGATAATACAAGGCATAGCTTGTGAGGAAGAAAACTGAACATGACGAACGCTCCTTGTGCTGGTTTGGAGTATCCAGTCTAGGGAGTTGGCAGCGTCAATCCAGTTAACTAGTGGTGGTGCGAAAGAACAAAAAGTACCAGGGGTGGCAGGTTACTGTGCTTACAATCCCCGCATCCATTCCGGCCGCAATGGAATCCGCCCCGGCTGATTGATCGCCAGGTCCACCTTCTCCAGCATGGCCTGTTTGTCTGCACCCAGGGTGCCTTTCAATACCAGGTAATTGGAGGCGTGATCAGAACGAAACACAGTGTTGTCCAGCTCAAGATGCTGCAGCAGCGTGCGAATTTCGTGAAACAGTGACATCTGATCAAGGGGTTCAAACTGGCCGTTGAATCCCGCCTGTACCCTCTCCTCCCCCAGGGGAAAGGACACCACCAGGGTGGACAGGTACTCCGGTTGGGTTGCGTTCATCAGGCGCGCTGAATTAATGGCGTGCTGTTGTGAGAAACGGCGTCCACCCATGCCATTGAGTATCATGACGGAACTCTGAATTCCCGCCTGCTTTAATTTCACCAGCGCCGCCCGGGAGCTTGCAAAGGTTTCCCCTTTATTGATGTAGCCCAGCACTTCGTCATCACCGGATTCACATCCCACATAGACCATACCCAGCCCCAGTTCCCGCAGGGTGGCCAGTTCTGCCACGGATTTGTTTTTGATGTTGCTGGGAAGGCAGTAGGCGGACACGCGTTCTACCTGGGGCATACGATCTTTGATGGCCTGCAGGATGGTGGTGAGGCGGCGTACCGACAGTACCATGGCGTCGCCATCGGCCAGAAACACTTTGCGTACCGCCAGCCCCGCAACTGCATCGATCTCTGCCAGAATATCCGCCTCGGCCTTGGGGCGAAACTTTTTCTGTGCTGCGGTGTACATGTCGCAGAAGGTGCATTGATTGTAGGAACAGCCATTGGTTACCTGCAGAATCAACGAGCGCCCCTCTGAGGGAGGGCGGAATACAGGCTCAATGTAGTCGATGGGAAAACGGTTCATAATACGATTCAGTTTGCCGACGGAAGTGGACTATAGTAACACAACAAAGAGCAGGCTCAGGGGAGCATCGTAGTTCACCATGACGTTTAAAACCTATGAAGATCTGGGACAGGGCATAACCCGAATTGACACGGGTATGATTCATGAGGGCCTGGCAGCACTGTATCTGGTGGGCAGCGAGGATGAATGGGCGCTGGTGGAAACCGGTACCCAACACAGTATTGCCACGATCATGGCGTTGTTGCAGGCGCGCGGGATCGACCCCATGCAGGTGAAGTATATAATTCCCACCCATGTGCACCTGGATCATGCCGGCGGAGTGGGGGGGCTGATGCAGCGATTACCTCAGGCAACCTTGCTGGTACACCCCAGGGGCGCCCGTCATATGATTGACCCGGCGCAACTCAAGGCCGGTGCCACGGCCGTTTACGGCGCCGAGGTTTTTCAGCAAATTTACGGTGACCTGATACCGGTTGAGCCCCATCGCGTGCGGCAGATGCAGGATGCCGAGCAGGTTACGCTGGGTAACCGCACCCTGGTGTTTTATGATACGCCGGGCCACGCACGCCATCATTTCTGTGTGCATGACCTGCAGTCCAATGGCGTATTCAGCGGTGATACCTTTGGCCTGGCGTACCCCACCCTGAACACGGCCAATGGGCCTTTTATCATGCTCTCCACCACCCCGGTGCAGTTCGATCCGCAGGCCCTGAAAAATTCCATTACCAAGTTGTTGTCGTTACAGCCCGGCCGTATGTACCTAACTCATTACGGTGCCGTTGATGGGGTGCCGGCGTTGGCTGAGCAATTACTATTACAGGTGGATGATTATGTTGCCATGGCCCGCCGGGTGCAGGCACAGGCCCCTCTGGAGCAGTGGGAGCAGCGCTTGGTTGGCCTGCTCACCGGCTATACGGTAAACCGCGCCAGGCGGCATGGGTGCACCCTTGCGGACGATGAACTGGAGCGCATCCTGGCGCTGGACATGAAACTGAATGCACAGGGCCTGGCGGTTTGGCTGGCCTCTGCAGACTAAGAGGATCTGATATAGAATGACTTAACAGTCATCGCCTCCCGGGCCGTCAGACGAGACCGACAACATGAGCATTTCGTTAACAGAATTACAGCAACAGGTACGTTCGCAGAAAGAAAAAATTCCATCTCTGTATGGCGCGGTGGATTTCGATCATACCCCGTTACGTTTCACCGCTGACCCCAATGTTAAATCACAAATGCCGCGGCGCCTGGCGAAACGGTTCAGGGGCCCGCTGCTGGCGGATCAGGAGCGGGTGGAGCGGGCCCGGGCCTATACCATGCTGGGGGATATTGTGGCGGATGCCTATGCCGCGTTGATGCCCCGCTATGGTTTTCGCCCCCTGATTGATATGTTGAAAACAGCCTGTGATCAAGGCTTGGCTGCGGTACCCGATGCGCCCCCGGAGTTGCACGATTTTATCGGCGCCATGGAAAACACCCCCCATTGGCTGGATTTGGATCTGGTGGATGAGGGCGCCCGCATCAGCCGCAATCAGATGGCCAATCTGACTCCCTTTGCTATTCGGGGGGCGTTTATCGCTACTTTTATGAATCAGTACTCCGGTTTGCCCATGGCCCTCACCGGTACCCTGTCCGGGGAATCCGCCGTGCAGCGGGTGAATGAAACCGCCAGCTTTTTCACCACCGCGACGCTGCCCGGTGCCCTGCGCCGCTATGGCGTTGGTTTTAAAGCGGCGGCCATGGTGCGCCTGATGCATTCCATGGTGCGCTTCAATCTGTTGACGCGATCGGAAAAGTGGGATGTGAAGGTCTACGGCATTCCCATTCCCCAGGTGGATCAAATGCCGGCAGGAACCATTCCGGCGTTTCTGGCTGCTTTCAATGCCATTGGCCGCAAGCGCAAAACGTTTACCCCCCAGGAGCGGGCCATCGTGGAGCTGTGCCGCTACCAGAGTTTTTTACTGGGCTTGCCCGAGGCGCTGTTGCCGGCAACCCCCCAGGCCATTGTGGACGTGATGATGGCCTATTCAGGCACCTTGCGGGATGGCTATGACGATGCCACCTGTGGTGCTCTGGTGAGGGCCACCATGGGGGCCTATCGGCCCCGGGACAAGTCCATCAAAAGCCGGATCTTCAACGAGGTGGAAAAAGGCTTTGCCAAAGTGTTTTTCAACCGCGTGCTCTTAAGTGAAGGCAATCGCTCGCTGGCCAGAAAAATGCAAGTGGCGGCCTCTCCCCTGGACTATCTTTTCTTTGCGATGGTGAGTGCTTATGTGTTACCACAGGTGATCGCCACCAGGGTGGCACAGCGTATTCCGGTTGTGGATAATATTGTGGACCAGGTCCTGATCAATAAGATCAATCGATTGCTGGTGGAGTACGGGCATCCGGAATACACAACGGATGCGTCGAAATATCAGGACAAACAAGCGGGATAAATTTTCATTCTGATCCACTGGCCAGGGAGTGTGCTATGCGATCCTCTTTTTTGTTTTTTCATTCTATTGCGGTTGTGGCCTTGTGTTGCGTTTACACCGCAAGCCACGCCGGTGAGATTCAATTGCCCGCCGAGTTACCGCAGCTGGAGGTGACGGCGGCCGCCGACCTGGGCACATTGGCGGATGATATCGGCTTGCCTCCGGGTACCATTGTGCCGGGTTTCACCGTTAATGATCATCAGGGAAACTCGATCACCCTGGAAGAGCTGAAAACCAGGGGCAATTTGCTGGTGGTGTTTTATCGCGGTGGCTGGTGTCCGTATTGCAATCGTCAGATTCGGCAGTTGACCGAGGCCTGGCCGGCGTTCAAGCAGCGTGAGGTTGTGCCGGTACTGATCAGTGTGGACAAACCCGATGCAGCGGCGATGGCAATGCGCACCTATGAGATTCCGTTTCCGGTGCTGTCTGACCCGGATCTGGTGGTGCATGACCTGTTCAAGGTCACCATGCAGCTGGATGACAAGCTGATTCCCAAGTATCGTGAGTACGGCATCAATGTGGAAGACTGGAGCGGGCGAACTCACCATAAATTCGCCGTGGCCTCGGTGTTTTTAATTAATCAGGCGGGTGTGGTGGTGTGGTCACACAGTGCCCTGGATTATAAAACCAGACCCAGTGTGGAGCAGTTGTTGCGGGTAATCGATCAACACCAGGAGGTGCTGTGACAGGGTATGACGAGGTACTGGGTTTCTGGTTTGAAGAGATCAGTGAAGCATCCTGGTGGAAGAAAGATCCGGCATTCGATCAGTTGATCCGGGATCGTTTCGGGGCTTTGCACGCCAGTGCTTCCCGGGCGGAATTATTTGCCTGGCGCGTGGCGCCGCGGGGGCGGTTGGCCGAGGTCATCATACTGGATCAATTCTCCCGTAACCTGTATCGGGATGATGCCCGAGCCTTCGCCCTGGACAGCATGGCGTTGGCGCTGGCGCAGGAAGCGGTAGGGTGCGGTGCCGATCAGCCGCTGTCGGCCGCGGAAAAAAGTTTCTTGTATCTACCCTATATGCATAGTGAGTCGGTCTCCATTCATCAGCAGGCAGTG
Source organism: Ketobacter sp. GenoA1 (assembly GCF_003671475.1). Taxonomy (NCBI): domain Bacteria; kingdom Pseudomonadati; phylum Pseudomonadota; class Gammaproteobacteria; order Pseudomonadales; family Ketobacteraceae; genus Ketobacter; species Ketobacter sp. GenoA1. The sequence goes on from NZ_RCHM01000032.1 coordinate 162,520, forward strand.
GTTCTGTTTCAACAACCGGGTCTGGAAAAAAATCTCGATTTCGAGTTGCGCCACAAAGCCATCATTGACCAGTACGGTCGCTATCCCCATCGCAATCACACCCTGGGCCGGGTTTCCACCGAGCAGGAGCAGAGTTTTCTACAGCAGCCGGGCTCTTCGTTTTAGTTTTTTCTTGCTTAGATCGCTGACAACCGTCGTTGGCGTTGCGTTGATGTATGTATTGAACTTTCCAATTGTCGGATTCGGCACAGGCGGGTTTTAACGATCCACGGGCATGGCTCACCTAACTGTCTGATTCCTATGCTCTAAAAATTCCGTTCGACAGGGCGCGGCTGGAGTGATTTTTGCCTTGGTATGAACATGGATAGAATTCAGATTATTGTTGGCACCGTGAACGGCAGCGCCTGGAAAGCAGCTCAGGCTGCTGCCGCTATATTGCAGGCCCTGGGCTATGGTACCGAGGTTAACGAAGAAGCCAGGCCCCAGGATTTGCTGCGTGACCCAACTGAAACAATACTGGTCTGTTGCTCCACCACCGGCGATGGGGATGTGCCTCGCAATATCTACCCGGTGTATGCGGCACTGGATAACGAAGCGCTGGATCTGTGCGGCCGAAAGTACGGTGTGATTGCGCTGGGGGATCGCGGTTATCCCCGCTTTGCCCATGCCGGGTTATTGCTGGAGGATGCACTCTATCGCTCCGGTGCTATCCCCGTGGGAAACATGCTGACCATCGATGCCCAGGTGGATGAGCGGCCGCATTATACGGCAGCACGTTGGGCCAAGGACTGGAGTGAAGCGCTCAAATGCTGAGTGCCGTGGCACAGTATGAAATACGTTGATGTGATGAAATACTGCTTATCCTTACCACAATCCCGGCGCAGCGGGTTAAGTCCGACGGGTAATGCGTTTGCACTGATGGTGGGAGAAAAAACCTTCGGCTACTTTGAAACGGCGGTACCCATCCAATGGCAGTTCAGCCTGCGGGTGAGTCCGGAACATTTTGTTGAATTGCCTAATCCGCCTCAGGTGCGGCAAGCGAACAACGCTCACGATGGCTACTGGATTACCATTCAACGGGTAGAAAACTTCAACGCAGAGTTGCTGCGGGAGCTGATTGCCTGGTCCTATCAACAAGCGATAGAATAGAAGATCAAACGAATTTTATCAGCCGTTGGCTCCGCTGTTCATGAATAATAAGAATAACGCACCGGATTTTCTGGTGCAGTGGCAGGATGATTCACTGCAATCCTCCCTGGAAATCAATTGTGAACCCACCATCACCGAGTCCGCTTCGCCACTTAAGGCCAAGTTGCGCCAGGGCGCAATCCTGCACGAAGCGAAGCATGCCGTTATTGCCGTTAATGAGCTCAGGTTTACCCAGCCTACGGTATTGAACTTCATGCCCAACCGGATGGGTTTTTCGTTGCTGGTGGCATCCACGGCAGCGGTAAGGTACGGCTATGGAGGGGAGGAGCCCCGCGCATTGGGTTCCAGTGCCTTGATGATGATGCTGCCCGGCCGTGAAATCATAGCGACTATCTCGGCTGGGGTGATGCGCACCGTAACCTGTACCTTCAGCGTCGGCTATGCGGAAAGCATTATGGGCTCCCTGGCGGCCATTTCCCAGGTGCGTTTGTTGGATGCATTGGATGTGCGAAGCACATTGGTGTCTTCCATTATGTTCAGACTGATGAATGAAGCCATTTATCCCAGCCCTATCAGTGACAAAGTTGTGGATGCCCTGGGTCAGGCATTGCTGGTGGAATGTGCCCACTGGTCGTATGTGGAAAAACAGCCGGCCAGTCAACCCAGACGGTTAAGCGCTCAGGATTTTGAATTGATTGAGCAGTGTTTGTCGAGTGCTGATGGCAAAGCGCCCAGTGTGACGGAGCTGGCATCGCTGTGTGGTTTCAGCGAGCGCTATTTCTCCAAGTTGTTTCGTGAGCAAACCGGTTGCTCCATTTCGCAGTATATCAAGTCTGTTAAGATCGCCAGGGCGAAAGCCTATCTGCTTGAGACCGATCTTTCTTTGAAGGAAATTGCATATCGTCTGGGCTACAGTACACCGGCCAGTTTTTCCTATGCCTTTCGCTGTGCCACTGGCTGTACGCCCGCTGCATTTCGATTCTCCGAATAGATGGCACCAGTTTAATTGGCAAGCAGCGCCCGGATCAAAGACGTGACATTACGGGTTTCTCTTTCAAGATGGATGTCGTGGCGGGTATTGAGCATCAACATCAGCCAATAGCCATTGCCGGCACGGGTGGCGGTAAGCAGTTGTTCAAACAGAGCGTCGTCCGGCGAGGCTTGCAATTGGCGGGCGAAAGCCTGTTGGATCAGCCTGCGGCTCTTGTCTTCCAGGTGCTCCACCATGCGCGAGGTAACCAGTGACATGCCATTGAGCAGTTTTTCCAGAGTGTGGCGGTGGGTAATGATTTGCTGCAGTGAGTAATGTACCCCCAGTTCAATACGTTGGGTCAGGTCCGTGCCCGGTGTTTTGGCGACACGGTGGGCCAGCTCAAAGATGGCTTCATCCATAAAACGTTCCAGCCAAGCCAGGTAAACGTCCTCTTTGTTGCTGAAATACTGATAGATGGTGGCGTAAGGGTGGCCGCTTTCCAGGTGTATTTCGCTCATGGTGGCCTGTTGAAAGCCCAGGTTTTCCAACACCCGGGCACTGGCATCCAGAATTTCATTGTACTTTTTAATGGCGCGCGCCTGTTGCGGGCGCCGCCGCTTGCGGGGTTGTTTTCCGTGCACGTGAATGCCTTGGTTAAGAACCTGTTTTACCCCTGCATTATATGAGGCAGGGGGAATAATTTTCGTATTTTTGCAATAATGCGTCTATCGGCGACTCCGACCGGCCTTGGCGGGAGGTTCTATGCGTATTCATTTTCTCATCGGCCTGATCCTGTTCTGCTCCGCCTGTGCGAATCTGCCGGAGCGTTTTCCTAACGCTACGCCCACACAGCAAAGCGCCGTGGTGTTTGATATTGACGGTACCCTTACCCCTTCCCCCTGGCAGTTCTGGCGTGCCCGCGACGGGGCTGCCGCGGCGGTGAGTCAATACGCGGCGCTGGGCTATGAAATCATCTACATCACCGCCCGCATTCAGCTGTTGCAATGCCATATTCCCGGTTGGCTGGAGGATGAGGGGTTTCCGCTGGGTAACCTGTATGTGACCCAGAGCGCTGCGGATCGGGCCGACGCCGAAACCTTCAAACGCCGTGTGCTGCGGGAATGGCAGACACGGGGCTGGGAAGTGATGGCGGCTTTTGGCGATTCATCCTCGGACTTTGCCGCCTATTCAGCGGAAGGTGTGGATCAGGCCCGTATCATTGGCCTGCGGCGCGCCGGTCGGGATGAGTGTGAACCGGGCCCCTGGGCAGTTTGCCTGAGCGGTTGGGAAGCCCCCTTACCCTTATTGAACCCCGTGCTGGAATAGTGCCGAAAACACGAGCGTCCGGGGCTAGCCGCGACCGCGCTCAGGGTCTTCGGTTTGTGATCCGCTTGTAATATTTTGATTTTAAAAAGAATATCTTGTTCTTTGAGACGATAATTCGATTTTGTATAATGTGAGAGTAAGCTAGAATTTCTCGCATTACAATAAGCCTTTCCAGTGGCACCTGTTGGTGTGTTCCGTAATTCAACCGGCTATGACAGGAGAGGTGGAATGGCAGCGGTGAAAGCAGTACCCCGGGGGCGTGCGCCCGGTCGAGGTTCCATCATGTGGGATACGTTAACGGATCTGGCACACTTTCCGTTGATGTTGCCCATTGCCACCATGCAATCGGCGTTGCCTGCGGTGGGTACCGCAGTGAACCGGTACGGCATATACAAGTCGGATCCCCAGGCCCGGGGGCGGCGCACCAACTGGTCCATGATTCGGTTTTTGTACGACGGCGGTGATTTCGCGCAGCGTGAAGCCACCGACCTGCGCAGCCTGCACGCCAACATCAAGGGTACCCTGGATGATGGTTCCAAATACTACGCCCTTGATCCGAAAACCTTCCGAATCGTACCGGATACCTTCCTGGATGGGGTAATTCGCATTCGCGAGGATATGGGCAAACCGCTGAGCACCCGGGAGAAAGCGGTGTTGTATGAGGAATACACGCAGTTGTGTCTGCTGCTGGGTATTCCTCAGCGTCATATCGAGCCCACGTTGAAAGATTTCTACGCCTATTATGAAGATCTGATCCTCAACACCATGACCTATAACGATACCGTGAAGTTCCTCACCAGCCGTGGTATCGAACTGCCGGCCCGTTTGAAGCACGTTAAATCGGCCCAACCCCTGGCGGATAAGCTGCATCGCAAGCTGGTGTACCCTACCATGCGGGTTGCCGCCATCGGCGCGTTGCACCCACTGTACCGGCAGCGTTTTGATCTGCCCTGGAGCGATCGGGATCAGGCCGCCTACGAAAAACTGTGCAAACGGTTGCGCGGGTACGCGCGGGCGGTGCCCCGGGTGCTGCGCTACAACCCGGTGGCGCTGTTGGTGATGTCCGGTGTCCGTGGGCCGGGCTTGGTCACGCTGGAAGAGCTGGGCCGTATTGAGGAAAAGAAAAAGCAGTATGAGGCCCGTAAGGAGCGTTTGATTTCCAACCAATAAATCAAATCGATCGCTTTCTGATCGCTGTGCACCACATCGCTATGCACTACAATGTGCTGATCAGGCGTGTCGTGGTGCGCCACCCCCTCCCGTATATGCCCTGACCAAAAAAAATCAATGCATCTAGATACCTGTTTTTGCAGGGGTTTATGTGCCTGTTCCGGGGTTCGGAAAGCAGTTTTTCCGGTGTGTGGAACAGCCCTTGCACCCGCACTGTTATCAGTCAGCCGCACTGAAAACGCGCCTTGCTATCTATAGTTAAGTGTACTAGTTGTTGCAGTAGGTACCCTGCTATTTGCATTCGGGGCTTCGTGAACACAGGCAGGAGACGCTGAATGCCGAACCATTGGCAAGACACCGTCGAATTTGCGCAGGCATTTCGAAGACAACTACATGCGCGTCCGGAATTAAGTTGGCAAGAGCATCAGACCGCTTTGGCGGTGCGTCATGAACTGGATGAGTTATCGATCCCCTGGCGGCCCTGCGCTGAAACCGGCACCATCGCCTGGTTGAATTCCGGGGCAGGGGGCCCGGCCATCGCGCTGCGAGGGGATATGGATGCCTTGCCCATCACGGAGCAAACCGGCAAAGACTGGCAGTCACAAAACGAAGGCTGCATGCATGCCTGCGGCCACGATGGTCATACGGCAACGCTATTGGCCACCGCCCGCTGGTTGAAACGGCATGAATCGCAGTTACCACAACCGGTGGTACTGATCTTCCAGCCCGCGGAAGAGGGTTTTCACGGAGCGCGGGAAATGATTCGTGACGGTGCCCTGGAAGGGGTTGCCTGTATTTATGGCTGGCACAATTGGCCGGCGTTGCCTTATGGCGCCATGGCCTGCCCTGATTCACTGGTCATGTGCGGCAATGGCACCTTTATTATTGATGTGATCGGACGCGGCGGCCATGCCAGCCAACCGGAAGCCTGTCGCGACCCTTTGCTCGCCGCCAGCGCCATCACCCTCGCTTTGCAGCAAATCGTAAGCCGCCGTCTGTCGCCCCAGGCTGCGGCGGTGATCAGTGTTACCCAGTTTAATGCCGGTACCGCCCCCACCGTGATCCCCGAAACAGCGCAATTGGGCGGCAGCATTCGCGTCCCCGATGAATCTACCCGGCACACCATTAATCAACTCATTACCGAGGTGGCCACACAAACCGCGGCATCCTGGGGGGTGCAATGCACCGTAACCCATGAACCCCGCTACCAGGCCACCATCAATCATGCCGCGCCGGCCACACAGGCGCGGCAGGCCTGGGTTGATCTGTTCGGTGCGGAAACGCTGCAGCATGGTCACCCGATGCCGATCATGGCGTCGGAAGATTTCAGTTACTACCTGCAGGCAATTCCCGGCGCCTTTGCGCTGATCGGCAGCGATGATGGCCAGGGTCATCATGTTCCCTGCCACAGCCCTCACTATGACTTTAATGATCGATTGATTGCAGATGTCTGCCGGTGGTTTTGCCGCTTGGCGGGCTTGTCTGCAATCTAATAACGGAAAACAAAGGAGAGAACATGAGCATCTTTGAAGAACGAGAGTCCAGTATCCGTGCCTATAGCCGGATGTTTCCCGTGGTGTTTTCTTCAGCGAAGAATGCCCGTCAAACCGATGAGAATGGAAAGGAATACATTGATTTTTTTGCCGGTGCCGGGGTTTTGAATTTTGGCCACAACAACGAGCGCATGATTCAGGCAATGATCGACTACATGCAGAAAGATGGTGTGCTGCACAGTCTGGATATGCAGACCAGCGCCAAGGCCAATTTCATGCAGCGTTTCACTGACGTGATTCTTGCGCCCAGGAACATGCCGCACCGCATGCAGTTTATGGGGCCAACCGGCACCAATGCGGTGGAGGCGGCCATGAAACTGGCACGGCGGGCCACCGGTCGCCACCAGATCGTGGCATTCAGCCATGGTTTTCACGGCATGACACTGGGGGCCCTGGCGGCCACCGCCAATCAGTATTTTCGTGGTGCATCCGGCGTGCCTTTGCTACACGTCAGTCATGAACCCTTTGGCTGCGAAACCCGGTGTGTTGGGTGTGAAGCCGATTGTGGCATCCAGTCATTGCAGGCGCTGGCGTCCCGTTACCGGGATCCTTCCAGCGGCCTGGATGCACCGGCGGCGTTTCTGGTGGAAGTGATACAAGCCGAAGGCGGCGTTAATGTGGCGGGCAAGGAATGGCTGAAAGCGTTGTCCGCATTGGCTCGGGAACTGGGTGCCGTACTGATCGTGGACGAGATTCAGGTGGGCTGTGGCCGGACCGGTTCTTATTTCAGTTTTGACGATATGGATGTAGAGCCAGATATCATCTGTCTGGCAAAAGGTATTGGCGGCATTGGCACACCCATGGCCATGAATCTGGTGCATCCCGAACTGGATAAGCATTGGTCCCCGGGAGAACACACCGGCACATTTCGTGGCCAGAACCTGTCGTTCGTGGCCGGTGCGGAGGCGTTGAGTTATTTCGAGAACGATGAGTTGATGCAGGAAGTCGCGGAGAAAACGCAATTGACCCGCACCCAACTGGAGCCGTTGCTGAAGGCAGACAACAGTCTGCAGCTGCGTGGCAAGGGCCTGATCATGGGGTTGGATGTGCGCAATGGTGAACGTGCCACGGCCATCGTCAAACGCTGCTTTGAACACGGTTTGATTATTGCGAGCTGTGGTACCGGCGGCCGGGTGTTGAAGCTGATACCACCGCTTACCATTCCCCGGGAGGACTTGCTGGCCGGTTTGGATATTCTGGTGGACGCGGTGCGTTTTGTGATGGAGGAGGCCGCATGATTGAACGTGATGACATGACGTTTCCCTATTCGGAATTCCAGCGTCGGTTGGTGGAATTGCGGCAGCGCATTGCCGAGCGCCATCTGGATGCGGTGGTGATCACCGATCCGGAGAATATCGCTTATCTGACGGATTATCAGACCACCGGCTATTCCTTCTTCCAGGCCCTGGTGGTGCCGTTGGAAAAGGAGCCGTTCATGATTACCCGGGCATTGGAAGAATCCAATGTGTTCGCCCGCACCTGGGTGGAGGTGACCCGGCCCTACCCGGATACCGGTGATGCCATTCAGATGCTGGTGGACGCCCTGCGCGAATTCGGGCTGGCCGATAAACGCATCGGATATGAGCGCAACAGCTACTTCTTCCCTGCCTACCAGCAGGATTGCATTCATACCTCCCTCAAGGACGGTAAGCTATTGGATTGCTTTGGTATCGTGGAGGAAGGCCGTATTTGCAAATCCGCCGTGGAGATTGAGGTCATGCAGCGGGCCGCCATTGCCACCGAAGCGGGAATGAAAGCGGGGATTGAAGCCTGTCGTGCCGGGATTACAGAAAACGAAATCGGCGCGGCCATCAGCGCCGCCATGTTCCGTGCCGGTGGCGAGACCCCGGCGGTGATGCCTTATGTCACGTCGGGCCCCCGTACCATGATTGGTCATGCCACCTTTGAAGGGCGTGTAGTGCAGCCCGGTGAGCATGTGTTTCTGGAAGTGGGTGGCTGTTACCGGCGCTATCACACCGCCATGATGCGTACCGTGTTGCTGGGTGAAATGACAGATTCCATGTACGAAGCCCAGGAAACCATGAAGCGGGCATTGAATGCTGTTCACCGTATGGTTCAGCCCGGCATGACCGTGTCGGACGTGGATAACATGGTGCGTAACATCATTACTGACAACAACGTGGGTGCGCGCCTGATTACCCGTTCCGGTTATTCCATCGGAATTGCCTTTCCCCCCAGTTGGGATGAGGGTTACATCATTAGCCTGAAACAGGGTAACTCGGCGGTTTTGAAAGAAGGCATGACCTTCCACATGATTCCGTGGATGTGGGGGGTGGATGGTGATAAGACCTGTGGAATTTCGGACACCATTGTGATCACCGACGACGGTTGTCGTTCATTCTTTACGTTGGAGCGGGATTTTACCGTAAAGTCCGAGGGCGCTGCATCCGGCGAACACATGGAGCTGGTGCAATCGCGTCAGGCTGAAGCGGAGGATGCCCCAGCGGACGCCAATACGGACAGCAATGTGAAAGCATCAAAAACGCGCAGGAAGTCCGTATCCCCTGTTTGAGATCTGTGTGACAACCCGTGTAAGAATTAAGCTAGGAGAAAAGTATGCTAACACCAGTTAATCCCACCACCGGAGAAGCGCTGCCGACGGCGCAGTCTCTGGCGCCGGATGCCGCCCATGATCTGATTGCGCAGGTGGCTGCAGGGTTTACCGCGTGGCGCGCCAAATCCATCGCTGAACGGGCGGTTTATCTGCGCAACATGGCCACCGGCATGCGGGAGGCGAAGTCCGAGCTGGCAGAGCTGATGGCGCTTGAAATGGGTAAGCCACTGGCCGAAGGATTGGGTGAGGTGGAGAAAGGCGCCTGGTGCGCGGAATTTTATGCCGATCACGCAGATCAGTATCTGGCGCCGGAGTTTCTGGATTCCGATGCCAGCACCAGTTACGTACAGTATCCGCCCCTGGGTACGGTGTTGGGCATACTGCCCTGGAATGCACCGGTGTGGCTGGCATTGCGTTTTGTGGCCCCGGCGCTGATGGCGGGTAACACCTGTGTTATGAAAGCGGATCCCAATGTACCGGCAACAGCACGCCGGTTAACCGAGGTGTTTCACGCATCCGGCCTGCCGCAAAACGTCATGGCTAACCTGCCCATCACCAACGAACAGGTGGCGGCCGCCATTGATCACCCGGCGGTTAAAGCGGTGTCGTTCACCGGTTCCAGTGGTGCCGGACAAAAGGTTGCGGCGAGGGCAGCGGCTGGATTAAAACCGGCGGTACTGGAGCTGGGTGGTTCTGATCCCTGTATTGTGATGGCGGATGCCGATCTGGAAAAGGCCGCCGATATTGTTACCTTGTCACGCATGATCAATGCCGGCCAATCCTGTATTGCCGCCAAACGGCTATTGGTTGAAGCCAGTATCTATGACAGTTTTTGTGAAAAGTTATATGAGCGTTTCAGTAAGATCGCCATGGGTGACCCGCGCAATGAGAGCAACCAACTGGGGCCATTGGCACGCTCGGATTTACGGGAGCATCTGCATCAGCAGGTAACGGATTCGGTTAACGCCGGAGCCCGCTGCATTCTGGGGGGAGACCTGCCGGCCGGTGGTGGATTTTTTTATCCGCCCACCTTGCTGCTGGATGTGCAGCCGGGTATGCCGGTATTCGAAGAAGAAACCTTTGGCCCGGTGCTGAGCATAACACCGGTCAATGATATCGAGCAGGCGCTGACGCTGGCCAATGCCACGGAGTACGGTTTGGGCGCCAGCATCTGGACCACCAACCAGGATTGCATCAATCTGGCCATTGCCTCGCTGCAAGCAGGGCAAATCGCTGTCAACGGTATTGTGAAAACCGATCCCCGGTTGCCTTCCGGCGGTATCGGCCGCTCCGGTTACGGGCGTGAACTGGGGCCACATGGTATCCGGGAATTTGTGAATACCCAGCAGATCTGGATTGCCTGATTTCGTTGCCAGGCCGACCCATTTGCACACCGGTTTCGAAGTCGGTATGGTAAAAAACCATCAAGAATGTCTTGGAGCAAAATATGCCACTGCGCAACGCTGTTCAATTGATTTGCTATCCGGATCGCTTGGGAAATAATCTTCGTGACCTGAATACGGTGATTGAAAAACACCTGCACGATGCCATTGGTGGTGTGCACATTCTTCCTTTCTATCCGTCCAACGCCGATGGCGGGTTTTCGCCGCTGACCCATGAAGAGGTGGATCCTGCCTTCGGTACCTGGGAAGACATCGAACGCATTTCCAGTCGTTACGATCTGTGCGCGGATCTTACCGTCAATCACATTTCCGATGAGTCAGTGGAGTTCAGGGACTTCGTTGCCAAGGGCTTCGATTCTGAATACGCGGATCTGTTTGTGGATGTGGAAAAGTTCGGTGAGATCACACCGGATGACATGGCCAAGATTCACATCCGCAAGGAAAAGGAACCGTTTCGGGAAGTGGAGTTTGCCAACGGTGGCAGGGCATCTGTGTGGTGTACTTTCACCGAGCATCAGATCGACCTGAATTATGAATCGGAAAAAACCTATGAGTTGATGGAGCGCTATATCCGTTTTCTGACGGAGAAGGGCGTTACTCTGTTTCGTCTGGATGCCTTCGGTTACACCACCAAAAAAATCGGCACCAGCTGCTTTTTGGTGGAGCCGAATGTGTATCGCATACTGGAATGGGTGAACGAAGTGGCGCAGCGCCACGGCGCCGAGTGTTTGCCGGAGGTGCACGACCATACCAGTTACCAATACGCGATCTCCCGCCGCAATATGCATCCTTATGGGTTTGCGTTACCGCCCCTGCTGCTCTATTCCCTGCTGGATGCTAACAGTGTGTATCTGAAAAACTGGCTGCGAATGTGTCCGCGCAATATGATAACCGTACTGGATACCCATGATGGAATCTGTATTCCCGATGTGGAAGGCGTGTTGCCGGATGACAAGATCAAGGATCTGATTGATAACATCGATGCCCGCTCGGCTGATCCCATACTGCGGCGCTCGGCGGCCAATATTCACAGCGTGGGTGCCATCTATCAGCTTACCTGCACCTTCTATGATGCCATGATGCAGAACGATGATGCCTACATTGCAGCCCGGGCCATTCAGTTTTTTGCGCCGGGCATACCGCAGGTGTATTACGTAGGCCTGCTGGCCGGAGTGAACGATCGGGATTTGATGGAGCGCACCGGTGAGTTACGGGACATCAATCGCAAGTACTATACGCTGGAGGAAGTGGACGAGGCCGTGGAGCAACCGGTGGTGCAACGTTTGCTGCGTCTGATGCGTTTCCGCTCAAATTACCCGGCTTTTCAGGGGCGCTTTGAACTGAATTATTCCAATGATTCCAGCGTGGCCATGGCTTGGCGTCATGGTGAACATTACTGCCATCTGTTTGTTGACTTGAATTTTAATACGTCCACCATAACCTATATAGACGAGCAGGATGGCTCGGAACAGACTTTCCACGGCTAATATTTACGCAGTGCACCCAAGCGTTGCATAACTGACCAGGCCGTTGGCCCGGGGCCCGGAACGCATCGTTGCGCTCCAGCCCCCGCCCGGCGTGCTCTGTAGAAGAATCGCCCTAGCCGTGAACCGTTTTGGTGCATTTCTTGCTTATTTAACCATGATCAGTGTCTGGAGTTCGATTCTAGGGGTTGAAAGTATCCAACGCTTGTTCCTGAACCTAATCGCCGCGTTTTTCTGCAGCACTATGCGCGTGGTTTTCTGATCTCCTGACACATTAAGTGCTGAACGGCGCGGATTTCGCGGGCACACCTGCCGCGATTTTTATCGAGCGCCCCAATCAGGAGGAAACAATGCTTTTAGCGACCGATCTCGATGGTACCTTTCTAGCCGGTGACCCAGACAGTCGATTAAAACTCTATCAACTGGTGGTTTCCCACCCCGAAATTCAATTGGTGTTTGTCACCGGGCGCGGACTGGAATCCGTATTGCCGTTGTTATCCGACCCTACCCTGCCGCAACCGGATTACATTATTTGTGATGTGGGGGGGACCGTGGTGGACGGCCGCACCCAGCAACCGGTGCAGGCCATCCAGGGCGAGATTGATAATCTCTGGCCCGGTGAGCGTTTGATTGAGGAATCCGTTGCGCACATTGAAGGGCTGCAACGACAGGAAGTGCCGCAGGAACGCCGCTGTTCCTATTTTTGCAGCGTCGATGCCGTGACCGATGAACTGAAGGGCATTGTGGAAGATCTGGGATGTGATCTGTTGTATTCCTCGAACAAGTTCCTGGATGTTTTACCCCGGGGTGTGAACAAGGGCAAAACCCTGCGTAACCTGGTTGAACATCTGCAAATTGAACAAAGCCATGTGCTGGTGGCAGGGGATACCCTGAACGATCTTTCCCTGTTTGAGCAAGGCTATAACGGCGTGTGTGTCGGCGCCTCCGAAAAAGGGCTGCTCACCGCCACGGAAAATTCCACCCGGGTTCTGCATGCGCAAGCGCCAGGGTGCGGTGGTATTCTGGAAGCCATCGAACACTTTGGATTTCTCGGTACCAAGGGAATTGCCGCGGAAACCCAGGATGTACTGGAGCCGGGGCAATCGGATCTGGTGATTGTGTATCACCGCCTTCCTTACGAGGAAGTTGAGGAAAATGGGAAAATGATACGGCGCAGGCCCAAATCCCCCAACGGGATCATTCCCACTTTGCTGAGCTTCTTTTCCGATGACAAGCCCGGTTCCTGGGTCGCCTGGTCAGTGCATGAAGGTAAAGCATCGAGTTTTGAAACCCACACCGAGGTGGATGCGCAGAAATATCCCCATTTGGTGGCGGCAAGGGTGCCGCTCACCAAAAAAGAAGTGGACATATTCTACAAGCGCTTTTCCAAGGAAGCATTCTGGCCCACATTGCATACCTTTTGGGAGCGCGCCAATTTCCGTGAGGATCATTGGCAGGTGTTCCTGAAAGTGAACAAGGCCTTTGCCGAGCGCACGGCGGCGGAAGCCGCAGAGGGGGCAACCGTCTGGATTCACGATTACAACCTGTGGATGGTGCCGGCGTTTCTGCGGGAATTGCGGCCGGATGTGATCATTGCCTTTTTTCATCATACCTATTTTCCCTCGGCGGATGTGTTCAATGTGCTGCCCTGGCGGAAACAGATTGTCGGCAGCCTGATGCAGTGCGACGTCATTGGTTTTCATATTCCGCGGCAGGCCGAAAATTTTGTGGATGTGGCGCGCGGCGTGATGCCGGTGGAGGTCAAGGCCAAGGCCAATTGCGCACCGCGTTTCCTCACCTATGGTTGCGCCGTGGGGCTGGATGAAATGACCACGGAAATACAGGTCTATGATCGCCGCATCCGGCTGGTGGCACATCCGGTGGGGCTGGATTTAAAACGGGTTTCCTCCGCGTTGGACGATTCCGGTATTCAGGCCAAGATGGCGCAACTGCGGTATGAGTTCAGTCGCACCAAACTGATTCTGTCGGTGGAGCGCCTGGATTACACCAAGGGTATCCTGGAGAAGCTGGAAGCCTATGAGCGACTGTTGGCAGAGCATGATGAACTGCAGGGCAAAGTGTCGCTGTTTATGGTGTGTGTGCCTGCAGCCCAAGAGATGACCATCTACCGCAAATTGCAAAACCAGATCGAGCAGGCGGTGGGGCGCATCAATGGCCGCTTTGCCAAGGTTGGTTGGACTCCGGTGCAGTTTTTCTTCAGAGCGTTCCCCTTCGAAGAACTGGTGGCCTATTACACCATTGCCGATGTGATGTGGATTACACCGTTGCGGGATGGCCTGAATCTGGTGGCCAAGGAATACATTGCGGCCCAGGGCATGGCGGAAGGGAACGGGGTTCTGGTGTTGTCGGAGTTTGCCGGAGCCGCTGCCGAATTGCGTGGTGCGGTGCTGGCCAACCCCTATGATCCGCAGGAAATGGTCAATGCCTGTTATCTGGGGCTAACCATGAATAAGGATGAAGCACGCAGCCGCATTCGCGAGGCTTTTGATATTGTCGCCCATCATGATATCCAGCAATGGGGCGAGGATTTCTTTGATGCCGTGCGGGATTGCAAATCCAAGTTGCTGGATTTTGATTCCGAAAAAGAGCAGAAGCATGAAACCCAGGTGGCCTGAACCGGTGCATCACGGCACTGCAATTGCCTGGCAATAACTTAGGCAACGTGTAAACAATGCCGGGAAATACCCGGGTATTGCAAGAAGGGCGTCGTTTGGCGCCCTTCTTTTGTATTCAGATCAAAGCCTGCGGGTTACTTTGGATCAGGTGGCCCAGTTGCGCGGCATGCTGATCGGCGCCACCCAGGTAGGCTTCGTTTTTCTTGGCCCAGCTGAAGAAACGATGCACTGGATAATCCAGATCCTGACCAATACCGCCGTGAACGTGCAGGATGATGTGCGCCGCGATATGGCCGGATTCGCAGATCCAGAATTTGACGCTGTGAGCGGCAAGATTGGTTTCCAGCTCGTCGGCACCATTATCCAGAATGTCCAGCAAACGCCAGTACACGCCGCGCAGCGCTTCAATGGCCATATAGGCGTCGGCTGCCTGCTGGGAAACCGCCTGGAAGGCGGCCAGGGGGCGCCCGAACTGAGTGCGCTCGGTGGTGTATTGCGCCGCCCGCTGCAGGCCTTCCTGTAAAACCCCCAGCTGCAGCGCCGCCATGGCGGCAAAGGTGTGCTGACGTTGCCACTGCAACAGGGTTTCGGCCTCGCTGTGGGTGGCGATCAGGTTGCCGGGCGTCACGCTAACCCCATCGAAATACAGGTGGCCGCAGGCTTCGCCGTTGGTAGCCCGTTGCGCCGTGATGCTCAAACCCGCGCTGTCGGCCGCCACAAAGCCCACCCAATGGCCACCGTCATCCAGTTGCGCGCTCACCACAAAGCCCTGGGCCAGGCTCGCGTAACCCACCAGGTTGCTGTGGCCGCTCAGTTCCCAGCCGTCTCCACAGGCACGGGCGCTGAGCGGAGCCCGATTCTGCAAACCCTGGTAGGGGTGGGCCGTTGACAGGATTGTGTCGCCACTGATTACTCCCGGCAGCCAGCGCTGTTTCAAATCGTCGTTGGCAAAGCGGGCAATGGGCATGGCCGCCGCCACCACCGATTCCAGAATGGGGATGGGGGCAACGTTCCTGCCCTGCTGCTCCAGTATCAGGCACAGCTCAGTGATCCCCATGGCTGAGCCGCCGTATTCCAGCGGCAGGGTCGTGCCCAGCAAGCCGCTTTGCGCGACCTGTTGCCAGAGTTCCTGGTGCATGGGTTGAGGTGATTTATAAAGGTTCCGTATGGTTTCGTCAGCACACCAGTCGCGGAACATCCTTACTGCCACATCCTGGATGGATTGCTGATCTTCACTGTACTCAAAATTCATGATCGACTCCCGGCGCTGGTCAGACAATGGTATTGGGCATGCGTAAGGCGAAGGAGGCCGTCATGGAACGCATCACTTCCATTACGCCACCGCCCACCGTCATGATCTGGGCCGCACGGTAATCGTACTCCAGATGGCCATTAAACAACGCATCCGGGCTTTGATACTGTACGGCAATGTCTTCACCGGCCAGCTCCTGCAATTCCCGTAGAATGCGGATCTGTTCCAGGGTATTGAAGACCTTGCCACCGGAGGCCAGCCCCACATCGATTTTGTGTTCGTCCACCATGTTGGCATTGCGCAGGTTCAATACCTCCATGGCGTGCAGGCGGGCGTAGAGCGCCCCCATTTTGCTGGCCACCAGCGGGTCATCCAGGCGCCGTTTGCCGTCGGCATCCGTCTGCGACAGCGCCTGCAGCACATAACCGTATTGTTTGCGGGAAATGACAGACATGGCGGCCAGTACAATACGCTCGTGATTTAACTGCGAGGTGATGACCTTCCAACCCCCATTGACTTCCCCCACCACCCGGTTGGCGGGCACCTTAACGTTTTCGTAATAGGTCATATTGGTATCCACGCCGGCCAGGGTATGGATAGGCGCATGGCTGTAACCGGGATCATTGGCATCGACGATAAACAGGGTGATGCCATCGGACGGGCGTTTGCCTTCGTTACTGGTGCGGGCCGCCAGCCAGATGTATTCGCAATCATGGCCGGCACTGGTCCAGACCTTGGTGCCGTTGATGATCCAGTGTTCACCATCAAATTCAGCCTTGGTTTTCAGTGAGGCCAGGTCGGTGCCCGAACCGGGCTCGGTGTAGCCGATGGCAAAGATGCATTTACCGGCGGAAATCTGCGGCAGAAAGGTCTGCTTTTGCTCTTCGGTACCAAAGGCCATCAGCGAGGGGGCCACCGAGTTCAGGGTGATCAGCGGAAAAGGCGCGTGGGTTTTCCAGGCCTCTTCAAACAGAATCAACTGCTCAATGGCCGTGAAGTTTTTACCCCCGTACTGCTCGGGCCAGCCCAGTGTCAGCATGCCGTCGGCGCCCAGTTGCTCCACCAGGCCGCGGAATACCGGCCCCCCTTCTTTGCCCATACAGGCTGCTACCTTGTCCGGGCTCATCAGATTGGTGAAGTATTCACGCAGCTCCTGGCGCAGGGTCTGTTGATCTTGACTGAATCGGGTATCCATAATGCGTCATTCTTTTAAGTGAATTTGGATGTTGATTGAATAGGATAGTACTTATTATGCAACTATATTGCAAATATAATGCATATTTGTCTGGAAACGGTGCGCCAGGGTGATATACCGGCTGTGACATGTGCCTGCGGCGGAAGTGACACGTCAGCCGCGCCGGCGGGTAATGTGCCCCCCGGCAAACCCGCCATATGTCACAGTTTTGGCCGGGGAACCTGGCACCTTTGTTGAAACTATCCGGTTGAGCAGCAGTAAAACACAAAACCGGATTTCAATGAGGAAACACAATGCCACGCACCACTGTTCTACCGAATGCACATTTAATCGATGCTGACCTTAACCGTACCGCCAAAATGGCAAAGATCCAGGCCAAAGCGCTGGAAAACCAGGGCGCCTGCACCAAGATTTTTGTCCAGGGGGGCACCCCGAATGAAGCCAAGGGAAAGACCCAGATGGCGCAATTGGGGGTGGGAAAATATTATAAGCCCCAGGGTATGCACGGTGTGTGTAAGGCCATGTCTACCTTCTGGATAGCCAATCATGCCAACGATGAAGATTTCTGGGGCTGGTTGATTCAGGATGGTTTTGTCAAAGTCAGTTCTGCCGCCATGCTGATCGACGCCCATAAGCAGTCCAAAGCCAATGGCAATCAAACCCTGTGGGAAAACAATATACTGAAAACCGTGGGCATTATTTTGCAGGGCCACAGCAATGCCATGATTTTTGAGGATGTGGACACGGGGGCGACACCTTACGGCCGTGCGGTGCAGATGGTTAACCGTATTTTAAAAGGGCGCTGGGGTTACCGTTCCATTTCCATTCACCGCGAAGGCGGCGGTCATGCCATGGCGGCCTGGGTTGGTCAGGATGTCTGCTTTATGGATCCCAACTACGGCGAGTTCTGGTTTGAAACCGTAGACGGCTTCAGAAACTGGTTTATCGATTTCTGGGTCACCAGCGGCTATGCCACCAAATACGATGTGGATTGCCAGGTACTGAGCTACGGCAAAAGTATCAACTCAGTACGCGGACGTAATCACTGGATGTAAGTGGGATTACTTGCCGCCCCTGACGATACTGGCCCAGGTGGGGGTGGCATTGGCGGGCGGCGTTTGCGCCGGTGCCGGCGCTACTACCGGCGCTACTACCGGGGCTGGTGCCGGGGCCGGTGCGGGTACAGGAGCAGGGGCCACCACCGGAACAGGCGCAGCAATACGGTACTGATTCGACGGAAAGTCAATGCTGCGCGGATTATTATAGTTGTGATCGGCACAGCGGGCTGCCCAGTACAGATCGTAACTGTTGTCGGCGTTGTTGCGTTCAAACTGATAAAGGTAACGGGTGGCATTTCTGGCCTCCCCACTGCCCCGGGCAGCGATGCAAACGTACTTGCCGTTGCCGTGGGTGTATTCGTTGAACTGATGCAAATCGTATTCAAGAATCGATTCCCCGGATCGATCGGTGTCCCGGCATTGGCGCCAGTTGCCGATGATGGTTTGCAGGTGAGAATGGTTGATGGGCTTCCAGTCCCTGGGTCTCACCGATTGAAAATCGTTTTCTCCCTGTGGGCACATGCTGTGGCTCCTTTCAGATGGGGGGGTGGAAACCCATACTGGCATAAACTGCAGGTGGAGAAAATCGGAACTATTACCGCAGCCGGAGGCTAACCGGGCAACCCGGCAGCCGGTACCATTGTCGGTACCACAGTTCTTATGCCGGTTGCGCGGTGCCCCGGGCAGTGGCGTCCGGCTGGGGCTGCTGTGTGCCCTGTGCCCGTTGCCAGGCGTACTGGCCGGCACGGCGCCCGGAAAAAACACCATCGGCAATGGACAATCCGCTGACATAGGCATTGGATGCCACGCCGATGGCACTACGGCCGGCAGCAAATAAACCGGGAATGGGTTGGTTGTCGGCATCCAGCACCGATCCGGTCTGCTCGCATACCTTGAGCCCGCCGAGGGAAATCACTGAGGTGATGTCGCCTTTTCCGACGGACATATTGATGGCGTAGAACGGCCCTTGGGTGATGGTTTGCATGTCACCGGGGGCCTTGCCGAACTCGTCCTGGCGTTCACCACGGGCGGCAGCATTGTAATGCTCGATGGTGAGCTTCAGTTGCTGTCCATCAATCTTCAGGCGTGCTGCCAATTCATCCAGCGTCGCTGCCGACTTGGCGGTGCGTACAGCAGTTTTGGCCTGCATCCAGGTAACCAGGCGGGAGCTTTTCAGATTCAGGTTGGCCAGGCTGGATTCAAACAATGGTTTGTCCATTATCAGAATGCACTCGCCGTTGTTTTCCGCCATCATGCGGGTGCCGATTACCGCACCGTACATGGCTTCGTTGACATAACGTTTGCCCTGCAGGTTGACGATGGCCGCCTTGGGCCAGTCCTGGGGCGGATTAATGAAACGCCAGGCGGTGGCCGTTCCCAGGCGTTGTGCGACACCGCCCACACTGACCCCCAGGGCAATGCCGGCACCGGTGTCACCGGTGGTGCCCAGCTTCAGCGCCCGTTGAAAGTCAGGCAGGTATCGGGCGGTCATTTCTTTGTTGAGGATGAAGCCCCCGGCCGCGAGCACCACACCGCCCCCGGCGCGATAACGGACCGGGTGGGCGCAGCGCTGTTCCAGTGCAAACAATTTCTTGCGATAGCCCCGGGCAGCCGGGGCAAAATAAATCTGCGCGTAGGAGGCGAGGGTGGACAGCACCTTGTGTTTGAGGCCGGTCCAGCCGCCGGGCACCTGCATGGCCTCCACGCCGATGATCTCGCCGTTGTTGTTTTTGATCAGCCGGGTGACCCGGGTTCTGCGAATCGGGGTGACGCCTTTTTTCAATGCGCTCTTGATCAGCGGGCCGATAAAGGCCGGGCCGAAGGCGGTAAAACGCTTGATCCCATCAGCCAGGTGGCCCCTGGGGGCGGGTTTTGCATCCTGGGTATAGATCAGTTCATTGCCGGAATAATAGAGGCTGTGTCCGTGCACGGGGTAACTGGTTTTGTTGGGGAACAGTGTGCCGCTGTAGCGGGTGCCGTTGGCGGTGACAAAGTCAAAGTTGGCCGGGCTGTCGGTACAAAACCGGCGCAATGTGGCTTCACTGACCGCATCCTGTACCTCGTGGCGCAGGCAGTTGAACATGTTGTCCGGCGTGTCCTCTACCCCCAGCCGCCGCTGCAGGGCGGTGCCGCCGCCGGCGTACATGACGCTGCCGCTGCGGGCGGTGGTGCCACCCCCTTCAAAACGGTCGATGAAGGCAACCCTGGCGCCGCGATCGGCCGCCTCAATGGCCGAGCTGACCCCGGCGGCCCCCAATCCCACCACGATTACATCAAAGCTGTCATTCCAGTTCAGGCTGTCGGCCTCGGCGATCAGAGGCGGTTCCACCCCGGTACCGGGGAGCTGATCCAATTGCGTTGCGGTGGTTTCACTTGCCATGGAGCTTGCCTTCGTTATTGTTGTGGATACGCCAGAGCGGTTGCGCCAGTCTATCATTATGCTAGTATATTGCAAAAATAATTGCATAAATGGTGGTCGCCCACAGAATGCGGCCAATACAACAACCAATAACGAGTCCAGCCGACTGTAGAGAGGCCCCGTGAACAAGCTCGATCTGACCGATACCCGCAATCGTATTCTGCCCAAAATGCTGGCCATGCAAGCCCAGCAGGGGGGGGACACCGAGTTTTTGATCACCGATGAACGCCGCCTGACCTTTGCCCAGGCCGAAGCGGAATGTAATTGCATTGCCGCCGGTTTGCAGGCGCTGGGTGTGCAGGCCGGTGATCGGGTCTGCTTTTATCTGGACAGCGGTATTGAAACCGTGTTGCTGGCCCTGGCCACCAACAAGCTGGGGGCGGTGTGGGTGCCCATCAACACCGATTACAAAGGTGCCTGGTTGAGCGATACCCTGCAACGCAGTCGGGCCAAGGTACTGGTTACCGAAGTGGCATTGCTGGATCGTGTGGAGGCCGTCTCTGAAGCCCTGAGTGGCGAAAAACTGGTGGTGTTGGGGGCAGATGACCAGATCAGATTGCCGGGTGCCATCAGTTTTGCCGCCCTTGGTGATCATGCGCCCATCACGCCGGACTACACCGGCATGGACTACGGGGATACTTGTGCGGTGCTCTGGACCTCCGGCACCACCGGCAAATCAAAAGGTGTGTTGCAGAGCCATAATTGCTGGATTCGCCCTATCGCCCAGGCCGCTTCCCTTTACTTTGGCAGTCGTGAAGGGGATGTGATCTACAATGTGTTGCCGCTCTACAATTCCGGTGCCTGGATCACGGCGGTATTCAGAGCCTTGTACGAAGGCATTCCGGTGGTACTGGAAAAGCGCTTTTCGGTGACCACGTTCTGGGATCGCATACGGCATTTCGGTGCCACCCAAACCTTTACCCTGGGTGCCATGCACCACTTTTTGTTTAATGCACCGCCACAGCCGGATGATCGTGACAACCCGTTACGCATTGCCCAGATGGTGCCCATGCCGGAAGCCATGGTGGCGCCATTCTCCGAACGCTTCGGGGTAGAGCTGTTGCCCATGGGGTTGGGGCAGAGTGAAGCCATGCTGATCTGTACACCGGTGAATTGCCTGGGCAAAGTGCCGTTCAGTTCCCTGGGGATGCCGCTGGACGACACCGAGCTGGCACTGTTGGATGACGACGGTAATCCGGTGGCCGATGGTGAGGTGGGTGAAATCTGTATCAAGTGCCTTGAACCCAACCTGATATTTAACGGTTACTTTGATGATCCCAAAGCCACGCAGGAGGCGTTCAGGGATGGCTGGTATCACACCGGGGATGTAGGTAAGAAAGACCCCAGCGGTGCCTACTGGTTTGTGGATCGTAAAAAGGACGCGCTGCGTTTTGCCGGCCGTAACATTTCCACCATGGAAGTGGAGATGGTGTTGCGCAAACATCCACTGGTGAAGGATGTGGCGGCATTCGGAATACCATCAGATGAGGTGAAGGGGGAATCCCTGTTGAAATTGAATCTGGTGTTAAAGCCCGATGCGGATATTACCTACGAGCAAATGGCGGAGTACATCAACCAGAATGCCCCCTATTATTTTGTGCCGCAGTACATGGAATTTGTGGAGACCTTACCCTATACGCCCACCAACAAAGTGCAGAAGTTCAAGTTGCGCGAGCAGGGCATTACAGCGTCCACCTGGGTATTGAAAGAATCCAATTACACCGTGCAACGCTGAGTTTGGCGCAGAACAAAATGGCGGAAAAAAACAAGGGGCGCAGACTCTGGCCCCTTGATCAGTCGGCACCTGATGCATTGCCTCAAGCCACCTGTGTGCCGGCGGCCCTGTCATTCTGGCTGTCATCAAGGTTCAGCAACTTCATCATATTGCCGCCCATGATCTTGGCCTTGTCTTCGTCGCTGAAATTGGCCAGGCATTCCACCCAGTCAGCGGGCCTCGCCAGCCCTTCCGGATGCGGCCAGTCGCTGCCAAAAATGATGTGGTCCACCCCTACCATGGCCACCAGCCTGTCGACGTTTTCTTCAAAGTGGGGGTGGAACCAGACGTGTTTGCGGATGGTGTCGTGCGGGTGTTCGGTGAAAAGCTGGGGCGCCATTTTGTAGACGTGCTCCAGCCTATCCCACAGCGGATAAAGCCAGGCGACGCCGGTTTCCACATAGCAAACTTTCAATTTGGGGTGGCGATCGAATACGCCGTGGCAAATGAGGCCGGCCAGGTTATGGCCAACGGTGACCTGGTTCAGGTCCATCACCATCTCCAGCGGATCACTCTTTTTAAAGGGTTGATATTCCCCTTGCAGAGCCACCTCACTGCGTTGATGGCGCTCATACAGGTCGTACACGCCGTTATCGGAGTTATGAAAGGTGATGACAATATCGTGCGCTTCAAGCAGGGAATAGACGGGATCGAATTCCGCCGAACCCATACCGCGATTTCCATTTGCGCCGGGCACGTATGAGGGCCGCATCAACACAACTTTTGAGCCCTGCGCAGCAATCCATTTGGCTTCTTCCAGGGCTTTGTCGGCATCCATCAGGGTAATCACCGGCGTGGCGAAGAACTTGCCATCCTCACCAAAACCCCATTCATCCAGCATCCACCGGTTCAGGGAGTGAATCATGGCATGACACAGATCGGGATCCTCGTACATGTGTCCTTCCACCACCGAAGCCAGAGTCGGGAATATCAGGGTGCCACGGAGGCCATGTTGTTGCAGCAGTTGGTAGCGTTCTGCGGTCTTGATACGGTACTCAGGAATGCAGCGCTCTACCACCATAAAATCACGGTAGGATTTCCCATCCGGGTTGTTGCCCTTGAAATACTCCACCGTGCTGCCCGGTGCTGCCACCACCTCAAAGGTTGGGTTGGGGATGTAATCCGATAGTTTGCCGTTGACCATCATTTTTGTTCGGCCTTCAACGTCAACGAACTGCAGGGCTTGTTTGTACTGTTCCGGCAAGTAGCGCAGAAAGGATTCAGCCGATTCATAAAAATGGTTATCACAATCGAAATACTGTGGTGGGGCCGTCGTAGGCATAATGTGAATCTCCCGATTTATATAAGCAACATTGTTGTTTAGTTATGGTGTTGCAACATTATCGGTTCGGTCATGAAAACGCGTTGACTTAGGTCAAGAAACGAAAGCAGCACGGCGCTTTGTCGTAAACGATTGTTCAATATATGCAATTTGCTGTGCGGGGTTGCGCTGTTGCATGCAGTGGGATAAGACTGTGTGGGTAGTGGTGCGGGCAGTTGTGTGGGTAGTGGTGGTTTTTGCTTGTTCGGTATATTGAATTCTGATGTTGTTACCGGCTGCCCCCTGGCTGCACACAACCCACTATCAAAAAATACAAACCAACATAATAAAAATGAGACAAGGAATGTATGATGCCAACGCAAATTGATTCCCGCGTGATGCTAAGGCTGCTTATCCTGTGGTTGGCCAGCCTCACTGTATTACTGTCGCCGAGCAGCCACGCAGATGCCCTGGTGGCACAGCCGCTGTTGACCCCAATACCGGATAATGCCGGCCTCAAGCAACGACCGTTCATCTCATCCATTCTTGATTTATCCCAATATGGTTATGTTGAGCGTGAATTTCAGATGTCCGGCACCGCCAATCTTTACGATGCCGATGGCCGCTGGCGCAGTGATGGGCTTTGGAATACCACCATTGCCCAGGCGGATGTACCCTATGCAACGCGCCTGCTGGTACGTCGTCCAGCCGATCCGCAACAGTTCAACGGCATTGTCGTGGTGGAATGGCTCAACAATACGGCGTTTATGGACGTGGATGTAATCTGGGCGCAATCCCATGATGAGTTGTTGCGGGAGGGGTATGCCTGGATCGGAGTCAGTGCTCAGTTCTTCGGTGTCACCATGTTGAAATCCTGGGACAGGGAACGTTACGGTGAATTGAGCCTACCCAATGATGGGGTGTCTTATGATCTTTTCTCGCAAGCGGCCAACGCCGTGCGCAATCAATCGGCGTTGTTGCTGGATGGATTGCCGGTAAAGGGAATAATCGGGGCGGGAGAATCCCAGTCAGCCATCCGGCTGACCACTTACGTCAACGCCTTTCAGGCCCAGGCAGTGCAGATGTACGATGCCATCTTGCTGTATTCCCGTTTTGCCCTGGCGGCACCTTTAAAAGCCGGTATCAGCCTGGTGTCCCCTTCGCGGGTATACATTCGCCCGGATAATCGCCTTAAGATTCTGCAGTTTGAAACCGAGCAGGATATTTTTATGTTCCTGTTCCGACTGGCGCGGCAGGCAGACACCGAGTATTTGCGTAGCTGGGAGTTGCCCGGTGCATCCCATTACGATGCCTATGGGGTGGGCAATCTTCTGCCCCAGTACCAGCGGGACTTTCCGGCGCTATCCACCATTCAGTTGGTATGCCGCAACTCCCTCAATCAGATTCCGCAGCATTATGTTGTGAACGCCGCGCTGTCTGCCATGAGCCAATGGATTACCGGCGGTGAGCCTCCGCCACAATCTGACCGCATTGAATACCGTAACTGGAAGGTGGTGCGGGATGAACACGGCAATGCTCTGGGCGGAATCCGTTTGCCGCACCTGGAGGTGCCAACGGCAACCCACAACTATGCCAATTACGGTGTGATCGGCAGTGGAGGAAATTTTTTGGTAAACTCCTTTGCCTGCCCGTTCCTGGGCAACTCGGTACCCTTCGATCAGAAAAAACTGGCCGCATTGTATTCCTCCCATGAGGAATACGTTGCCCGCTTCACGGCGGCAGCGGGCGTTGCGCTGGAACAGGGCTTTTTGTTGCCCGCAGATTTTGCCGCGGCAGTAGCCGAAGCCCAGGCTGCGCAAGTGCCTTGGTAAGTCGGCTTAGTAAGTCGCCAGCAATCGGGGCGGCTCATGAAAACCTGAAGGATAATCAGCCAATAAGCGGCGCAGCTGGTGAACTCACATTGAGTTTGCCGGATAACGCCATGATTGATTTGATTATTTTGGTGAACCATATGGCGGTGCTTTTTAACTCCCCATTAATCTGACGTGAATGGGAAATCTTTCATAGGCTTTCTTTGTATATCCCGGATTTCAGGGTGGCGTTAAGGAAGGACTATCCCATGAATGTTTCAGTTAAAGTTCCCGCTTTTTCATTATCCGTATCATCGTGGCTATTACTGCTGGCGATGGTGCAGGGGCTTCTGCTTACAGGCTGCTCATCACACAGCGCCAGGATGGTGGACCAGGTTGAGCAGCAAAGCAGTGATCAGCAGCGAATCGATCAGGTGCTGTCGGCCTTGCAGGTGACCGAGGCGCGCCTGGCCAAGGCCCAGGCTGATCACGTAGAAACCTATGCTCCGGATCAAATGGCCCAGGCCCGCAGTGCGTTGGCAGAGGCGCGTCGTTATGCGGAGCGTTTCCAGGCGGATCCGGACAACGTCAATAAATCCATTTCATTGTTCTTCGGCGATTCGATGGGTGGCCAGGCTTTGTCGTTGCTGGCCCAGGCCAATGAAGCCTTGTCCAGGGCGGAAGCCAACAAGCGGCAGGCGGATTCCATTTTTGCCGAAGCAAATGAAAACTTCACCTGGTTGAAGAAGTTTCAGGCACCGGTGCATTTCCGGTATGAGTATCAGGAATTGGAGCGCGCTCAGATCAGCCTCGTAGAATATGTGGCGGATGGAAGGTCAGACAAGGCGGTGCAGGGTCTGCCGCGATTGTTGCAGAGGCAACGGGCGTTGGAGATAGCCGCCGCCCAGCGTTTTTATCTGTACGAGTTGAGCCGTCAGGTAGAGTGGCACGAGCATGCCTTGGTGGGGCGCTATGCGGCGTTGAGCTACAGTAACGCGCTGGGCGCCCTGAATAAAGCCAACAGGGTGGTGGCACAGAATAGCCGTGATGAAGCCGCTATTCTGGCTGCAAAACGGGAGGCTGAGTTCTCGCTTGCCATTGCCAGTGCCGTGGCTGCGGATATGCAGAAACTGGTGAATATGGATCGTCAATCCATGGAGCGCTGGTTGATATTACTGACCACCAAGTTGCATACCATGGCCGGTGCCATCGGTGCCGATGATGTGCGCGATCAGGAGTTGATGACACAGGTGGATCTGTTAACGGCCGCTGCGCAACACAATAAGGATGGGCAGCCTGCAGGTCGGCCTACAGCACAAAAGGCTGAGTCAGAGTTAGTGGCAGAGGCAGAAAAAGGGGCAGTTAAAGAGGTAGATAAAAATACAGATAAAGGCACAGCTAATCAGGCAGCAACAGAGGAAATCAATCAACGGGTGGCCGAGTTGGAGCAGTCGCTGGAAGCCAAGGTGAAGGCGTTAACCGAACAGCTGCAGGCCATACAGGCGGCCAATCAGCGCGCAGAGGCGCAGGCAGAACCTGCGGCCGAACCGGAGCTGTAGCCGGCCTGTAACATCGGCCCGGCCCTGGGGCAGAGCCGGCATCTAGGCTTACGTGTCTTGTTGTACCTGTTGTAACGCGGTTTGCAGATTGGCCACCGTGCGCTCGATGTTCTGCAGTTTATCCAGACCGAACAGGCCGATTCGGAAAGATCGGTAATCCGCCGGTTCATCACATTGCAATGGCACCCCGGCGGCCACCTGCAATCCCTGTTGCAGAAACGGCTTTCCAGTTTGCAGTGTTGCGTCATCGGTGTAGAACACAGCCACACCGGGGGCGCCGAAACCATCCGCGGCCACGCTCTGGTAACCCTGTTGCGCAAACAGTTCCCGCACCCGTTTACCCAGTTCCAGCTGTTGCTGCCGCAGGTTGTCCAGGCCCAGGGCCTTGGTTTCCAGCATAGTGTCACGGAATTTTTTCAAGGCGTCGGTGGGCATGGTGGCATGATAGGCGTGGCCACCGTTTTCGTAAGCCTCCATGATCTGCAGCCATTTTTTCAGATCGCAGGCAAAGCTGCTGCTGTTTGTCTGTTCAATGCGATCGCGGGCCTCTTTACCCAGCATTACCAGAGCGCTGCAGGGCGACGCACTCCAGCCTTTTTGCGGTGCGGAAATCAGGATGTCCACCTGGTTGGCCTCCATGTCCACCCACACTGTGCCTGAGGCGATGCAATCCAGTACGAACAACCCCCCTACCTGGTGAACGGCTTCCCCCACCGCCTTGATATAGGCATCGGGCAACATGATACCCGAAGCCGTTTCCACATGGGGTGCAAATACCAGATCGGGTTTCTCCGTCAGGATGGTGTTCACCACCTCATCGATGGCCGCCGGGGCAAAGGGTGAATGGGGGGCATCGCTTTGCGGCTTGGCTTTCAGCACTGTACAGCTGGCGGGAATGCTGCCGGCTTCAAAGATCTGACTCCAGCGAAAACTGAACCAGCCATTGCGGATCACCAGGCAACGTTTGTCGTGGGCGAACTGGCGAGCCACCGCCTCCATACCATAGGTGCCACCGCCGGGCACCACCACCACAGCCTCGGCCTGGTAGACCTCTTTCAGGTTTTCTGAGATATCCCGCATCACCTGCTGGAACTGTTGGGACATGTGGTTCAACGAACGGTCGGTGAATACAACGGAGTATTCCAAAAGTCCATCGGGGTCGATATGGGGTAACAATCCGGGCACGGTTGTCTCCTTGGCTGGTCAGAATGGGCTGAAAATGTCAGGGGCGAAGCTTCGCATAAATGCCCCGGCTTATAAATATGTTGTTGGGCACAATTGCTATGGATGTGTACGTATATACAGTGGACAGGGGCCGCACAAAGCAAGACCATAATTTGGATATGCCGGGGGTAGCGTGATTTGGTCCTTGGAAATCACGAAGGTTTGGTTCATTAAGTTGCTGTACCAATATTTCACTGGCGGTGCATCAATTCGGAACAGCAAAAGTTTTTTGGTTGCAGGTAGAGATGTGGATTGCATTGGTTGGTTGTACTGGTCATTAAAAAGTTTGCTTGTGTCTTACGTACGGCCCTGATAAGCCCCAGAACAATCTTTCGAATATAGCAGTGACCCCTGGATGGAGGTAATTTTGTCGACAATAGAATTTTCCAAAGATGAAAAGGAAATATTAGCCCAGAAAATTCAAGCATATTTCAGAGACGAGCTTAACTCCGAGATCGGTCAGTTTGATGCGCTGTTTCTCCTGGATTTTGTATCGGAAGAAATTGGTTCGTATTTTTACAATAGGGGGCTCTATGATGCCCAGGCAATACTTCAAAAACGAGTTGAAGATATAAACGAATCAATTTTGGAGTTAGAGAAGATTACTGAATTCAGGCGCTAATAAAAAAGGTGGTTGTTGTGCTTTTTTTGCGCTTACAGATTTTGAATCAAAGCTAATGAAAACAGACAGGCTTATATTAAGAGATTGGACAGATAACGATTTAGAGCCATTTGCTGAGTTGAATGCTGATCCAGAGGTTATGGAATTTTTTCCAAGCGTACTTTCTCGGTCAGAGAGTGATGAGCTTGCACGAGCAATTCGTAATAAGATCAGAATTGAAGGGTGGGGGCCTTGGGCTGTTGAGCTTAGATCGTCCGGTGAGTTTATTGGTGTGGTAGGCCTGCAAAAAACCAATATGGCGTTACCTTTTTCGCCCAGTGTTGAGGTCGCGTGGCGCTTGGCAAAATCATACTGGGGCAATGGTTATGCGACGGAGGCGGCAACCGCTTCGTTAAGCTATGCTGCAAATACGTTAAATATCAATCAAGTCGTATCGTTTACCGCTAAAGTTAACACGCGCTCACAAGCTGTCATGAAGAAGATCGGTATGTATTCTGCTGGTTATGAATTTGACCATCCCGATGTTCCCATTGATAGCCCGTTATGCTGTCATGTTTTATATAAGATTGATTTCAATTAGGTGCTGAATCCCACCCTATAACATACCCATCAAGCAGGGTTCCGGCCTCTACACTGCGTATGGAGAGGGAGGTTGGCCCGGGCACTTTCAAACCTGCAACAACACACTAATGCCGGTTAATGAACCATCCCTGCAGGGGCGCTAATGTCTACTATAATCAATCACATAGAGTCACTATTTCATCTGATGGTTTTGTATTTTGATTCGCTATCTTATTGATTTACCGCTTAAATTCAAATTCTGGCTGCTAAATGGCGTGAGCTTTGCCGCGCTGTTGATTTTGGTGCTGTCTGCCCTGGTGGATTACCGGCAGGGGATGTTGCAACAGGCCGTACGACAGGCGGAGCAGACCTTGTCGCTGGTGGCCGGGGCCGATACCGCCACCTCTCCCCGTATGCCGTTTGCGGTGCCGGGTCTGTTTGAGGTGGAAGGTGGCCGCGCATCCTGGCTCGGCTCCCCTGATTCCTCCATGACCACCGGGGATCTGCAGCAACGCTGGGCCCTGGTGGGCAAGCAGGCCGGGGCGGCGGCAAAACCGGCCAGTGGGTTCGATGATGCCCTGGCGGGCCGTAATTGGCTCAGCCGGGTCTGGCACGATGTGTTCGTGGCCGATGACCTGCGCTACCTCAGTTATCGCACCCGGGGTGGCCGCACCCTGGGCCTGGCTCTGAAGCAGCCATCATTGCTGGAGCTGGCTTTGGATAAGGCGCCCTACTATGCGGTGTTGGTTTTTCTTGCCATGTTGGTGGTGCTGTTTTGCTCCCAGATGCTGATCCAGTTTGTGTCCAAACCCATGCAGCTGCTGCGGGATACCATGAATGAAGTGCAGCAGCGGGGCGATCTGCGGGTGAGCGTGGAATCCCGCTCCCGTGATGAAGTGGGTCAGATGACCGAAGCCTTCAATGGCATGGTGAAAGATCTGGCGCGAATTGTGACCGAGATCCGTTCGGCTGCCATGACCATGGACGTGATGTCGAAGAATCTGGTGCAGGAGGTGGATGGCAATGCCCGTAGTATTGAGGTGCAACAGGGCGAAGCCACCCGCCTGGTGGATGCCATTACCCATATGGCGGCCAACAACCAGCACGTGCAGGATAACGCCACGGACAACAACCAGCGTTCCCTGGCCTCGGTGACGGTGGCGGCAGAAGGTAATCAGCAGATTGAATACGTGGTGGAATCCATCACCCGGTTGGCGGCCGACATTCGCGAAAGTGCCGAAGTGGTACAGCAACTGGCGGAGGAAACCGGGGCCATCAGTAGCGCGTTGGACGTGATCAATTCCATTGCAGAGCAGACTAATCTACTGGCGCTGAACGCCGCGATTGAGGCTGCCCGCGCCGGCGAGCAGGGCCGGGGCTTTGCGGTGGTGGCCGATGAGGTGCGTAACCTGGCCCGGCGGGTGCAGGATTCCACCGAGGAAATCAAAGTCATGCTGCATAAGCTGGAATCCAGCTCCAGCACGGCGGTGGAAGTAATGAATGCCCGTTCCGATGCAGCGCAACGTTGTGTTGAGCAGGCGGACAGCGCCGACAAGGTGATCCATGAAATCGCCAGTAACGTGCAGGCCATAAACGATGCCAACGGGCAAATTGCGCAGAGCATCATTCAACAGACCAAAACGGTGGAAGACGTCAGCGGCAGCGTCACCAAACTCAGTGAGGAGATGGAGTCCGTATCGGAAAGCGTCAAGCGCAATGCCGGAGCAGCGCAGATTCTGGCGGAACTCTCCAGCCGGATGGCGAAGGTGATCGAGCACCTCAAACTCTGATTCAGGCACAATGCCAACTGCCTGCTAAAACAGTTTTTTCACCAGCCGCACCAGGGTGCCGAAGCCCGGCAGCTTTTCGTAGACACCTTCTGCGGCATCCCAGTAATCCACATGGCGTTGCACTTTACCATCGGCGGCAAAGTGCAACAAACTGCCGCCGTGAATGCATTGTGGTTTGCCCAGGATGCTGAAGCGAAAATCCCAGTTGATGAAGGCTTTGTCACCCTGTTGGATTTTTTCATGCACCTCGAACGAGAGATCTTTCAGTTTCAGCATGTCTTTAAACAATTCACGCAACTGGTCACGGTTGTGTACCTCGTTAAACGGGTCGCGGAAATAACAGTCTTCGGTGTAATACTGGTCCAGTTGGTTAATGGAATCGGCATTGAAGTTTTCGAACAGATCTAGCAGCGCGTCCATGTTGGCTCCTGATTGATTAAACCTGAAGTGTATGCCATCGGGTCAGAAAATTTTACCGGGGTTTAACAAGTGTAAAGGATCCAGTGCCTGTTTGATGGCTTGCATCACGGCAATGCCCGCCGCGCCTTTCTCCTGCAGCAGGTAATCCTTTTTACCCAGGCCGATGCCGTGTTCACCGGTACAGGTGCCACCCAATTGATGGGCCCGCTGAATCAGGCGTTGGTTAATGCGCTGTGCTTTTTGCAGCAGCCGGTCATCCTGTGGGGGAATGCTGAACAGCAGATGAAAGTTACCATCCCCCACATGCCCCACAATGGGAATATCAAGCTGCTCGCCGGCCAGGTCTGCCTGTGTGGCCTCGATACACTCCGCCAGGGCGGACAGGGGCACACAGACGTCGGTTACCCAGCCTTTGCCGTCGGGCACCTGGGCCAGTGCCGCATAGTAGGCGTTGTGGCGGGCATGCCACATCTGTTTCTTTTCTTCTTCGCGTTCGGTCCAGACGAAATCGAATCCGGCTTGCGCCCGGCACAGGGTGTTGGCGGTGTCGACCTGTTCACCAAGGGCATTGGCCGTACCGTGAAATTCGATGAACAGTGTGGGTTGCTCCGGGTAGTGTGTCCGGCAGTACCGGTTAACAGCGCGTAAACTACCGGCATCCAACAGCTCCAGTCGTGCCACCGGAACATTGTGCTGGATCATGCTGATTACTGCGTTCACCGCCTGCTGCACGCTGGCAAACTGCACCCGGGCAGCGGTGACCTGCTCCGGAATAGCGTACAGTTTCAGTTGTATGGCGCTGATCAGGGCAAGGGTGCCTTCCGAGCCCACCAGCAAATCTCCCAGATTGTATCCGGCGCTGGATTTGCGGGCGCCGCTGCCGGTGGTGATGCATTCACCGTTGGCCAGTACCGCCCGCAGGGACAGGACATTGTGTTTCATGCTGCCGTAACGCAGGGTGGTGGTGCCGGAGGCGCCGGTGGCCACCATACCGCCGAGGCTGGCATTGGCGCCGGGGTCCACCGGAAAGAACAAGCCCTGATGCCTTAGTTGGTGATTCAGCTGTTCCCGGGTCACACCGGGTTCCACCACGCAATTCTGGTCGGCGGCATTGATCGCCAGAATGCGGTTCATGGGGGAGAAATCGATGCACAAACCCCCTTCCAGGCATTGCAGTTGCCCTTCAACGCTGGTGCCGGCGCCAAAGGCCACCATGGGCGTGTGATGTTGATGGCACAGGCGCACCACGCGGATCAGTTCTGCCTCCGATTCCACGAAGGCCACCGCCGCAGGCGGTGCGGGGGGATGGTGGCTTTCCCCATGGCCGTGCTGGCGGCAGATGTCTCGGTTGCAGGACAGCCGTGGCCCCAGCAGCTGGCTCAGCTGGGTATGCAGATCAGGTACCAGATGGGGCACGGTGTTCGCTGGTGTTTCGGGCATAGTGCACCGGGTCTTCAAGTGGGCTTGCCCTGCATCTTAACCCAGCCTGCAGGGGGATTGCAGGTTGCCGGAGTGGTCGATTCGGCCCTGATTCCTTGAGCGTTCGCGCCATTGATTTGGGTTATCACCCTGATTAGGCTCTAAAGCAGACTCCATAAGAATAATGTTCAAACCGTTTCAGAGGGATACCAACATGCCATATTACCCGGCAATCAAAAACCTGGGAGACATCGCCCGCTTCCATGGCCGCCAGCGGCCCAACGCCACCGCCTTTATTTTCGGCGATCGCACCACCACCTACCGGGCCTATGATGAACACACCAACCAGATTGCCAACGGTCTGCTGGCACTGGATCTAGCGCCTCAATCCCGCATTGCGGTGATGGGCAAGAATTCCGACTGGTACTACGAGCTGCTGATCGGTGCGGCCAAGGCCGGCATGGTGACCGTGGGGATCAACTGGCGCCTGGCACCACCGGAAGTGGCGTACATTCTCCAGGATGCGGAGGCACCGGTGCTTTTGCTGGAGCGGGAGTTCCTGCCTCTGTACGAGCAAATCAAAGGGCAGATGGGCCATGTGAAAAAGGTGATTTTGCTGGAAAACAGCGCCGATCAATACGAGAGCTTCCCGGCCTGGCGGGATGCGCAATCCACGGTGGACCCTGCGGTGGAAGTGCAACCCGACGCTGTGGCGGTGCAGATGTACACCAGCGGCACCACCGGCCATCCCAAGGGCGTTATGGTGTCCCATTATGCTTTCTATGCCTTGAATGAAGCCCAGGAACATTCCGGCCAGCCGGAAGAGGAGTGGACCACCTGGAGCGCCGATGACGTCAGCCTCAACGCCATGCCCAATTTCCACATCGGCGGCACAGGCTGGGCCCTGATCGGCCTTTATGCCGGCGCCAAAAACGTGGTGTTGAGTGAGTTCACCCCGGCTGCTTGCCTGCAGGCCATCCGCGATCACGGCATCAGCAAGATGTTCATTGTACCGGCGGCCATGCAGTTTGTGCTGGCGGACCCCACCTGCAAGGACACGGATTTCTCCACCCTGAAATACATGGTGTATGGTGCTTCTCCCATTCCATTGCCGTTACTGAAACAGGCCATGGAGGTGTTTCAGTGTGGGTTCGTGCAGCTATACGGTATGACCGAAACCATCGGCTATGGCACCTACCTGCCGGCGGAAGATCACGATCCCAACGGCAATCCGCGGATGCGCTCTGCCGGCAAAACCCGCCCCGGCATAGAAGTGGAGATCAAGGATAAATCCGGCAATATCGTGCCCCGTGGCACCATCGGCGAAATCTGCATCAAATCGCCGTCTAATATGCTGGGCTACTGGAAGCGACCGCAGGCCACCGAATCCACCCTGATCGATGGTTGGATTCATACCGGTGATGCGGGCTACAAGGATGAGGACGGTTATGTCTACGTGCAGGATCGCATCAAGGACATGGTGCTGTCCGGGGGTGAAAACGTCTACCCGGCGGAAGTGGAAAGTGCTCTGTTCGACATGGACGCGGTGGCCGATGTGGCGGTGATTGGTGTGCCCGATGACAAGTGGGGCGAGGCGGTGAAAGCCTGTGTGGTGCTGAAGCCCGGTGCGGACGCGTCCGCCGATGACATCATCGCCTTTGCCCGGCAGAGAATCGCTGGTTACAAGGTGCCCAAGTCAGTGGATTTCCTGGATGCTCTGCCCCGCAATCCCTCTGGTAAATTGCTGAAGCGGGAGCTGCGCAAGCCATACTGGGAAGGCCGGGAGCGGCAGGTAAACTAGGACAGAGCCCGCAAAGGCTGAGACAGAATATGAAGCTTGTTTCCTGATGGATACCTTGCTAACCTGAGCAGAACTCATGGGTTCTGTTCAGGGCCCATCTGATTCTGCGCCTGCCAGTCGTCAACTGCAGCGAATAACATGCAGCGGCAATCAAGGCGTTTTCTGTGGCAAGGCGTTTTCTGTGGGAGGGAACAGTCATGAACATGAGCGTCAACCAGAATATCCGCTACGTCTCCCGTATGGGGGATATCAACCGGCCGCAGCTTAAAACCGTGCGCCGGGCCTTCAAGTTGATCTACGGCAGTGATCCTCATCCCACTGCGGCACAGATGCAGGATATCGAGCGGCATATGCTGATGGGGGATCCGTTGGCCGATGCGGTGGTGCAGATGTACAAGGATCTGAACCCCGGCGAGGGTCGCAAGCTGCTGGATCAGGCGCTGGAGCAGGGCATCGCAAGCATTGCGAATCCGCCCCAACCGTTGCTCGATCTGTTTGCCCAGGTGGATGATGAGCCCATCTGGCTGGATCGTGACAAGCTGAAACTGGGTTGTGATGTTTCCCGTCGTGTGGGCCCCTATGGCGAACTGGTGTTGCGCAATCTGGCGTTGATGGGCGGCTATCTGGGTGGGGCGGCGGCCAAGCCCCTGGTGTTTACCGGGCAACTGGACAAGCGCACCCCCAGGCGTTTGGTGGAAACCGGAAAATTCTGGATGGACGTGACCACCGTGGGCGGCCTGGAACGTGATCAGGACGGTTTCAAAAGTGCCGTGCGGGTGCGCCTGATGCATGCCCAGGTGCGGCGTATGCTGCTGGATTCCAGTAAGTGGGATCCGGCCTGGGGGCACCCCCTGAACCAATGGGACAGCATGGCCACCATTTTGGAATTTTCATCGATTTTTCTTACCGGTTTGCGCGCCATCGGTTTCTTGTTCACCAAACGGGAGCGCGAAGCCGTGATTCATCTGTGGCGCTATGTGGGCTATCTGATGGGTGTGGAGGAGCGTGTGCTGCCGGCCTGCGAGGCGGACTCCATGCGCGCGTTGTATCACACCATTGCCACCGTCTGCGACGCCGATGCCGATACCCTGGCGCTGGGACAGTCGCTGGCCAGTGCCCCTCCCACCATTGATGGGGATGCCTGGTGGCAACAGCGGCTGGGGGATCTGGAGCAAACCCTGCGGGCCGGTTACAGTCGATTTATCCTGGGTGACAGGGCGGGGGATCAGTTGGGCTTGCGGAACAATCGCCTGGCCAAGTATTTCTGGCCGGCCCAGGCACCGCTGCGGATGGGATCGGAGCTGCTGCGCATGTCGATCCCCGGCGCCAATCAATGGCTGGTGAAGCTGGCGGAAAAAGCCGCCCGTGAGCAGTTTCCGGAGCGTGTCAAAGCCACCCGGGCGGATACCACCTTCACCCCGGTTACCCGTTTGGCACGTTGATCAAGGGCCCCGGTTTCGGGGCCTGATTTGACAACGTCCGGTTAACGCTTCACCATGAAAAAGACTTAGTCACCCGCTCGCCGAATCCCGCTCCCGGGGTTGCTGTCTAACAGCCTAGCGCTTAATCCATTGGAGGGTTTCTATGTCCGCATCCGACGAAGATTCATTTCAGGTTCTTGATCAACTCAGCGTTGATAATCAGACGTACCACTTTTTTAATCTATCCAAACTGCAGCAGGGCCAAGGCGCAGTGGAACAGCTGCCCTACTCCCTTAAAGTTCTGCTGGAAAATCTGCTGCGCAATGAAGACGGACGCTCGGTCAAGCCGGAGCATATCGAGGCCATTCTGGCCTGGCCCGCAACCCGGTCATCGAGCCAGGAGATAGCCTATCGCCCGGCGCGGGTTTTGATGCAGGATTTCACCGGGGTACCGGCAGTGGTGGATTTGGCGGCCATGCGCGATGCGGTTGCCAACCTGGGCAAAGATCCCGCCGTCATCAATCCGCTGAGCCAGGTGGATCTGGTAATCGATCATTCCGTGATGGTGGACCGCTTTGCCGATGCGTCTGCCTACGCCGACAACGTTGCCATCGAGATGGAACGCAATCAGGAGCGTTACCAGTTTTTGCGCTGGGGGCAGTCGGCGTTTAATGACTTTCGCGTGGTACCGCCGGGTACCGGTATTTGCCATCAGGTGAATCTGGAATACCTGGCCAAGGTGGCCTGGTACAAAGAGATCGACGGCAAAACCTATGTCTATCCGGACACGCTGGTGGGCACTGACAGCCACACCACCATGATCAACGGCCTGGGTGTTTTGGGCTGGGGTGTTGGTGGCATCGAAGCGGAAGCGGCCATGTTGGGGCAGCCGGTGTCGATGCTGATTCCCGAAGTGGTGGGCTTTGAATTGAGCGGACAGTTGCGGGATGGCGTCACCGCCACGGATCTGGTGCTCACCGTGGTGCAGATGTTGCGTCAGCACAGTGTGGTGGGTAAGTTCGTGGAGTTCTATGGCAGTGGGCTGGATCAATTGCCGCTGGCGGATCGGGCCACCATCGCCAACATGGCGCCGGAATACGGTGCCACCTGCGGATTCTTTCCGGTGGATCAGGAAACACTGAATTACCTGGCGTTGTCCGGGCGCAGTGAGCATCAGATCAAACTGGTGGAACAGTATTGCAAGGCACAGGGTCTGTGGCGGGATGAATCCCATCCCCGGGTTTACAGCAGCAGCCTGAGCCTGAACCTGGATAGCGTCATGCCCAGTGTGGCCGGGCCCAAACGACCCCAGGATCGGGTTGCCCTGCCGGAGTTGGGTAAGGCGGTCACCGAGCTGATCAATCTTTCCGGCCGCGCTGAACCGGATGCGGTGCCGGTGGCCGGTGAATCCTATTCCTTGAACGATGGCGATGTGGTTATTGCCGCCATCACTTCCTGTACCAACACCTCCAACCCGGCGGTGATGCTGGCGGCGGGGCTGGTGGCACAGAAGGCACTGGCCAAAGGCTTACAGCGCAAGCCCTGGGTCAAAACATCGCTGGCACCGGGCTCAAAAGTAGTAACCGACTATCTGGCGAAAGCCGGGGTGCAGGATGCGCTGGATCAATTGGGCTTCAATCTGGTGGGCTACGGATGCACCACCTGTATCGGTAACTCCGGCCCTTTGCCGGACCCCATTGAAGAGGCCATCGAAGCCGGGCAGCTCACCGTGTGCTCGGTACTTTCCGGAAATCGCAATTTCGAGGGCCGCATTCACCCTAAAGTGCGCGGTAACTGGCTGGCTTCTCCGCCCTTGGTGGTGGTGCTGGCACTGGCTGGTACCACGTTATTGAATCTGGATACCGATGCCATCGGCGAAAACGCCCAGGGAGAAAAAATTTACCTGCGGGATGTCTGGCCTACCAACGCGGAAATCCAGCAGGCTATGGCCAGCGTAACCAGCGATATGTTCAGCGCGCAGTACGCGGATGTGTTCACTGGTGACGAACAGTGGCAGGCCATTCAGGCCGAGCCCAGTAAAACCTATCCCTGGCGCCATGATTCCACCTATATCCAGAACCCGCCTTATTTCACCGGCGAAACCCAGCCGGCGCTGAGCGATATCAGCGGTGCCCGTATTCTGGCCCTGTTGGGTGACAGCATTACCACCGATCATATTTCGCCGGCCGGCAGCATTGCCGAGGCCAGCCCTGCCGGGCGCTATCTGAAAGAGCATGGTGTTGAGAAAAAGGATTTCAATTCCTATGGTTCGCGGCGCGGTAATCATGAGGTGATGATGCGGGGCACCTTTGCCAATGTCCGCATCAAAAATGAAATGTGCCCCGGTGTGGAAGGCGGGGTAACGCGCCTGCAACCGGATGGCGATGAGATGTCCATTTATGATGCCGCCATGAAGTACTTGCAGCAGAACACACCGCTGGTGGTGATCGCCGGCAGTGAATACGGCACCGGTTCAAGCCGCGATTGGGCGGCGAAAGGCACGCGCTTATTGGGTGTGAAAGCGGTCATTGCGGAAAGCTTTGAGCGTATCCACCGTTCCAACCTGGTGGGGATGGGAGTATTGCCGCTGGAATTTCCCGACGGTGTCAATCGAAAAACATTACAACTGGATGGCAGTGAACAGATTGAGTTGGCTGGGCTGGCGGAGCTTACCATCGGAGCACCCATCGTGCTTACCGTGGTGCGCTCGGACGGTTCCCGTGAAAGTTGTGAATTGAAGTGCCGGTTGGATACGGAAGATGAATTCCAGTACTTCATCAGCGGTGGAATATTGCATTACGTTCTCAAACAATTAGTTGGGTAGAATGTTATGGCAACACGTAAGGAAGCGGATGCACTGGGTGAAATAGAGGTGCCGGAACAGGCATTGTGGGGCGCCCAAACCCAACGCGCCCTGCAAAATTTCAAAATCGGCACCCAGACCTTCCCACCGGAATTCATCGAGCAGTACGCCATTCTGAAAAAGGCAGCAGCCCTGACCAATCTGGAACTGGGCAAACTCAGTGCCGAGTTGTCCGGTTTTATTGTGGATGCCTGCGACGAGGTCATTGCCGGTCTGCATCGCGATCAGTTTCCCATATCAATCTGGCAAACCGGCAGTGGCACCCAGACCAATATGAATCTGAACGAGGTAATTGCCAACCGCGCCAATGAACTGGCAGGCCATGACCGCGGCAGTCGCACACCGGTGCATCCCAATGATCATGTGAATCTGTCCCAGTCTTCCAATGATACCTTTCCCACCGCCATGCACCTGACGGTCATGCAGGGGTTGTTGCAATGTCTGGCGCCGGCGCTGGATGGCTTGTTGCAAGCCCTGCAACAGAAACAGCGGCAGTTTGAACAGCGCATCAAGAGCGGCCGCACCCATATGATGGATGCAACCCCGGTGACCTTGGGGCAGGAATTCGGTGCTTATTACAGTCAGATTGAATTTGCCCGGGAACAGCTTACTGCGGTGCAACCTGCTCTGCAGTGCCTTGCCATTGGCGGCAGTGCCGTGGGTACCGGATTGAACACCCATGCCCGCTGGAGCGACGCGGTGGTGCAGAAAATTTCCAACCTGACGGGCATTGCCTACCGGCCGGCGGACAATAAATTCATGTTCATGGCCGCCCACGATGCCCTGCTGGATTGTCATGGCCGCTTACGGTTGCTGGCCACCTCGCTTTACAAAATGGCCAGTGATTTGCGTTTGATGGGCAGCGGCCCCCGCTGTGGTTTGGCCGAGATCAAACTGCCGGCCAATGAACCGGGCAGTTCGATTATGCCCGGCAAGGTGAATCCCACGCAGATCGAAGCGCTCACCATGGTGTGTCTGCGGGTGATGGCGAATGATTCCGCCGTTGCCATGGCCAACACCCAGGGCCAGTTCGAATTGAATGTATACAAGCCGCTGATCCTTCACACCCTGTGGGAATCCATTACCCTGCTGGCCGACGGCATCAACAGTTTCAATTGCAATTGTCTGATGGGCATTGTCGCCAATGAGCAGCAGTTGGATGAATACATGGCACAGTCTTTAATGCTGGTAACGGCATTAACCCCCCATATTGGCTACGACAATGCCGCGCTGGCCGCCAAATGGGCCTATGAAAACAACGCCTCTTTGAAACACGCTGTCACCACATTGGGTTTTCTTAATGCAGCCGATTACGATAAATTAGTGATACCAGCCAATATGCTGTCACCGTGATGGCGTTTATCCAGGGGTAATCAATGGTTCGTCGTACCAAAATTGTTGCAACCGTAGGCCCTGCCTGCGACAGCGAAGCCATGCTCAGAACATTAATCGATGCGGGTGTGAATGTATTTCGTCTTAACTTTTCACACGGATCCGCGGAACATCATCAGGCGGTTGGCAAACGCATTCGCAAAGTGGCGGCAGAGGCAGGCAGCAATGTGGCAACGCTGGTGGATTTGCAGGGTCCCAAGATTCGCATTGCCCGCTTCCGCGCAGGGGAGGTTACCCTGCACAGAGGCGAGCCCTTTGTGCTGGATGCGGCAATGGATGAGAGTGCCGGAGATGAACACGCCGTAGGCCTGGCGTACAAGGAACTGCCCAATGATTGCGAGGCCGGTGACACCCTGTTATTGAATGACGGTTTGCTTGAGCTGACGGTGGAAAGTGTCGAAGGCCCGGCGGTGCATTGCCGCGTGGTACAGGGTGGTGTGCTGAGCGATAAAAAAGGGGTTAACCGTAAAGGCGGTGGCCTTACCGCCAAAGCACTCACCGCAAAAGATAAAGCCGATATAGTCACTGCGGCGGCGATGGATGTGGATTATGTGGCGCTGTCGTTCCCCCGGGATGAAGCGGATGTGAACGAGGCGCGGCAACTGTACCGCGAGGCCGGTGGTCAGGGCGGCATCGTGGCCAAGATTGAACGGGCGGAAGCGGTGGCCGACAATACCACGCTGGATAATATTATTCTGGCTTCCGATGGCGTGATGGTGGCGCGGGGTGATCTGGCGGTGGAGATCGGCGATGCCGAGTTGGTGGGCGTGCAGAAGCACATTACCTGGCGTGCCCGTCAGCTGAACCGGTTTGTGATCACCGCCACCCAGATGATGGAATCTATGATCAATCATCCCCAGCCCACCCGGGCCGAGGTGTCGGATGTTGCCAATGCGGTGCTGGATGGTACCGATGCGGTGATGCTGTCGGCCGAAACCGCCACGGGTCAGTTTCCCGAGGCCACGGTGCAGGCCATGCATCGCATCATCCTGGGTGCGGAGCGCTCTTATCAGATGCGCGATCAATGGAAACGGGATGATCATGTTCCCACTTTGATTGATGAATCCATTGCCACTGCTGCCATGTTCGTGGCCAATCGTCTGGCGGGGGTGAAAGCCATTATCGCCATGACCGAAACCGGTGCCACGCCGATGATGATGTCCCGCATTCGATCCGGCCTGCCGATTTTTGCATTCACACCCCACGCCGCCTGTCAGCGGCGCCTGGCTGTGTATCGTGGAATCAGTACCGTAAACTTTGACAGCGCTGCGCTTGCCCCCAGTGAGGTGAACCAGAAAGTGGTGGATCTGCTGATGGAGCAAGCCGTGGTCGAGACCGGCGATAAGGTGATACTGACCAAGGGCGATTACGTTAACGTCAACGGTGGCACCAACACACTGAAAATAGTGGAAGCAGGCGGCGTGATTCACTGAGGCAGGCGGGCCCAGTGAATCACACCGGAATTACAGCGGAGTACGGTTCTACCGGCGCATTCAGGCAGCGGGGCAGCTGTCCAGCACGGGCAGTGCCTGGGGATTGCCACCTTCCATGACATAATACATTTGCTGATCCCGGTACAGGGTATAGATGGTGTAGGTGATGCCGGTCATTTTCCTGGCTTCCTTGGGTGGGTTACGGGCATCAAAATAATAGGATGTTCCCGCTTCCGCCACTTCCAGACATTTGTATTTCCAGGTGATCTTCACTTCTTCATCGGCATTGACCTGCCAGGTGGTTGCGTCGGGCCCCTTGCCGGTCACCGTAATGTTGGCGCCGCTTTTGTTGTCCACCATGCCACTCCAGTAGACAGTGCAACCCTGGGCCAAACCAGCCAGCAACACAAGTAGACCGAGTTTAATAGCGTTCAGGTAAGTGTTGATCATCATTTGCTCTCCATTGGTTTGGTGTTCTCGGTTATGGGTTCCCTTACCGGGATACCACAATGACCGTAAATGTAAATGAAAAGCCTGCTGCGATGGCGGCTCTGTGATCAATGTCCGCTTCAGAACATGCCACCCACCACTTGTACCGGTTGCGGGTGGCCGGCTTGGATGATCCAGGCGGCAAATCCCAGTTGCCGGGTGGGTAAGGTGTTTTTATCCGGCATCTGAAATTCCCAGGGTTGCGACTGGTCGGCGGTTTGATGCCAGAGTACAACAAAATCCTCGTGCAGGTTGAGCTGGGTATTTTCCCCGGCCATGATCTTGGTTTGTAAATCAAAACCCAGTAACGCCACATGCACTATAAGATTGCCGGGAAGGGATTGGGCTTGGTATTGCACGGTCATTCGCTGGTCGGCAATGCGGGTGGTCAGTGTGCCTTTCTTGGTTGTCGCTGGGGGCAACGATCCGCCACTGAACCAGCCCCGCCACTCCCGGCCGTCCAGCACGAAACCGGGGGTGTAAACGGATTTGATGGCGCCGGATTGTTTATAGTTGCGTTGCCGCTGGCCGTAGGCGGGGGTGGCAAAAGCATCCTGCCATCCGATCCAGTCCCAGTAATCCACATGAAACGCCACCGGTACCACCTGTTGCCAGAGCCGGGGGTCATGCTGCCATTGGCTGAGCCAGCGGTCCGCTGGTGGGCAGCTGCTGCAGCCTTGGGAGGTGTACAGTTCCAGCAGTTGGGTATGGGGGCCTTGGCTGATGTACAGGCGGCTGGCCTTCGGGTGTGCCGTTGCCGGCAGCAGCAGGGTCGATAGCAGGGTCAGCAGTAAGGTAAAACTAAATGATTTCATCATGGTTAGCTCCAATATGCCCGGGCACTATTGATAGAGTCTCGGCATTGGAGATTGTTACAGCGGCGGTGTGTTACCCGCGCACGTGCCAGTATTCGTACGCCTGCTTTTCCAGTGTTTCACGAAAATCCGGATGGGCTATGTTGATCAGCGCCCGGCTGCGCTCACGCAGGCTTTTACCGCGCAGATTGGCGGTGCCGTATTCCGTTACCACATAGTGTACGCTGCCTCTGGGGGTCACCACGCCGGAGCCCAGTGCCAAAACGGGAACAATGCGGGAATATTGGCCACCACCGGCAGTGGAGGGAAAGGCCAGAATGGAACGGCCGTGATCCGACAGGTTGGCACCCATGACAAAATCCAGTTGACCTCCCACACCGGAATAAATATGCGTACCCAGAGAATCGGCACAAATCTGGCCTGAGAGATCCACCTGCAGGGCACTGTTGATGCTCACCATGTTGGGGTTGCGGCAAATGGTTTCGATGCTGTTGATGTATTCAATATCCAGGAACACCACTGCCGAGTTGTCATCCACAAAGTCGTACAGTTTTTTGCTGCCCAGGACAAAGCCGGTGACCAATTTGCCCGCATGCTTACGCTTCCGGCTGTTGTCGATGACACCGCGTTCACACAATTCGATCACACCATCGGAAAACATTTCGGTGTGAATGCCCAGGTGTTGGTGTTGACCCAGGCAGGCCAGGGTGGCGTCGGGAATATCGCCGATGCCCATTTGCAGACAGTCACCATCATCAATCAAGGTGGCGATCTGTTCGCCGATGCGGCGATTGATCTGGTTGAGAACCGACGGGCTGTGTTCCGGCAGGGGAAGATCCTGTTCATAGGCGATATCGATCTGGTTCAGGTGAATAAACGCGTCACCGTGCGTGCGGGGCATTTGCGGATTGATGTGCGCAATCACAATGTCGGCCACTTCACAGGCAGCGCGGGTGGCTTCCACGGAAATGCCCAGTGAACAGATGCCGTGCCGGTCCGGTGGTGCAACCTGAATCAAGGCCACATCGATACGTTGCTCACCCTTGCGAAACAGGCGCGGAATGTCCGATAAAGAAATAGGAATATAGTCGGCCTTGCCTGCCTGGATCAGCT
The DNA here is from genome assembly GCF_003671475.1 of Ketobacter sp. GenoA1. Classification (NCBI taxonomy): domain Bacteria; kingdom Pseudomonadati; phylum Pseudomonadota; class Gammaproteobacteria; order Pseudomonadales; family Ketobacteraceae; genus Ketobacter; species Ketobacter sp. GenoA1. The sequence continues at coordinate 206,481 of NZ_RCHM01000032.1, forward strand.
GTCGGTTGTATTCACTGGCGAAATAGGCTTTGGGTGCAAGGTGGCCGCCATCCACGGCCTTGGCCAGCCCTTCGGCGTGTTCCAGGTGCAATTGGTACAGTTCGATATTGCTGTGTTGCAACGCATGCTCCGCCAGGGCGTCCAGCAATACCCAAGGGGTTGCTGCCATGGAGTGCACCCACACACATTGATTTGAGCAGATGCCGGATACGGCGTCCAGGGGGCTTTTAACAAATTGGGCCACGATAGCACCTCTTTCAATAATCGTATTGGAGTGATTACCGGATATATAACCATAGATCAATACGAAGAATTATGACTTTAAGCAAAGTAAGTGTGAGTCGAAGTCCGGGTAGCGATTGATCTGGATGTGTGTTTTAACTGGTTTTTTGCGTGAGTTATTTCTCATCCTCCTGACAAATTTACGCTAACTTACGAGTTGCCCAATTCAACTGATCCCAGTAGATTTAATGGAAGTCTGATTTTTGACTTTTGGGTCCGTATGGTATTTGTCCGCGCACAAGAAGAATAAACGTTAAGGGAGAAATGCTGGTTCAGCTGGGTATGCGTCAGGGCTGTGCCAGCAAAGAAGAAATATGACCAATAACAAAGTTTTTATATTGGTAGTTGCCGTGGTTTTGTTGTTGTTTACCAATTTTACCCGCTCTGAGGCGTCATACAGCGTGCCGGAATATTTGCAAAAAGTTCTCCGTATGAGCCCGGATCAGATTGGTACGGTGATGTCGCAGCCTATTCCTGATCATGCCCAGCTGGAAATAGATTACGGTTTTGTGGATGAGCGCTTTGTGCGGTTTATGATGGGAGTTTCTATGATTCGAGAAATGCTTCCGATTGAGGAAATAAACTATGCCAAAAGTAAGAATAAATGGTGGAAGGTGTACGATCGATATTCTTGCGCCAGTCAAGGGCTTGATGAATTTGCCCATACCATCAGTTTTCAGTATGCCCAGCACTGCTTGTATTACTGGACGGAGTTTCTTCGACATGGACCTGAAATATCTTTTGATTTTTCATATCCTCTAGTGGAAGGGGTTGAACCTTGGAAAGATCCTACTCCTAATGAGATTGATTTTTACGTTAATCTTGCAAAAGAAATAGCGGAACGCAGGCAGTTACCACCTTATCTGAGCAAAGATATCATTTCGTTACAAATTGATACAGTGAGGCTGTTGGATGTTTTGGATACTTTAAAAGAACACTCCCGTGAAGAGTTTTCGAGTGAGTTAAAACAAATTGAACAACAGCCACCTATTGCCAGGCGTTTTGGACGGCTGATTTGTACTAGGGATTTTCGCTCATATCAGAATATTTCTATGCCTTGGCATAGAGCCTGTTATGCATACTGGTATCGCTATGTTGAAGAGCAGAGTGATTAATTGGCTGCTTACCTCACATATAACCATATCCCGGTTGCCAAAGTGACGGCACCGAGCAAGCACAGCAAGATCATGTCATAACTTTTCAGCGCCAGGCGCACATCGCCGTTGTTTGCGGCCAACTGTTTTTCACGCATGGCCAGATACAGAGGCACAGCAAAGCTGATGCCGACAAAGGTGGCAATGATGATATAGAGCCAGACGAATTTCATGTTAATGCGGCGGCTCTCCACTACCATCCAGATCTCCACCGCGATGGCCAGAAACAGGATGTCCACTGCCAGAAAGGTGCTGGCCGGGTTGGCGTTGATCAGGGCGTCTTTCCAGAACTGTACGTTGGCTTCCACCACACCCAGCCCGAGGTAGCTGGTAATGTGAACCCAGGTGAGCAGCAACGCGGCAACGCCGATAAAGAGGTACAGATAAAATAATGCAGGATGATTCTTTGTCATGCTGAACGGCCTTATGGGCAATGAACGGGTTGGCAATAGCGCCGTTGATCTTTGCCTTCAGTGGCGAGCGGGCAGATCCTGATAATTCAGGAACCGGGTGGCCGCGGCAAGATCCTGCAGTGCATTCTGCGCCAAACCATAGGTGAGATCAAATGGGTGCAGGCTGATTCGGAGCGGCCGGTTGCGGTGGCGGGCGATGGCTTTGCTGCAGTGGTTAAAGCGGGCAAGGAACCAGGCGCGCACAGCGGTATCGGCTTCATAACCGGTCAGCGGCAGTGGCTGGTGTTGACCGGTGTCGAGACTGGTCACCCCATGCAGGGTTTCCAGTTGTGAAAACGGCCGCTCGTGCCAGGTGGCCCAGTCCAGTTTACCGTTGGCCCAGGCCGGCGGTACATACAGGCCGCAGTGTGGCAGGCTGTGGTGTACGAACCAGTCGTGACACGCCTGCACGCGTTGCCGCAATGCAGCCGGCGGGCGGGACAGGTGTTCTGCCGCCCGTCTTGACAGCAGCAGGCTGTGCACCTGGTGATACAGCGTGCCGGGGGGAGGTGCCCGATGACTCCAGCCGTGCCCGGCCAATGGGTGTCCGGCGTGGGCTAATGACTGCAACCAGTTCAGATCCGCTGTTTGCCAGGATTTGCCCGGCACCACCAGTAGGGTGATGTGCTGGGGGTGTAATCCCTCCACACGCTGCAACTGTTGTAACAGCAGGCTGATCGGGGTGCGGGTTTCCGGCATCACATCGTGCACGCTGACCAGCGCACACAGGCCATTGTTGACGCTGTTCATGGTGGGCGCTCAGGTTTGATACGCCGCCAGGCGGCGCAACAGGGCGAAGGTGGCAGACGGTATGCGGCGGGGCAGCAAATGTGCTTTGTTGGCGGTGATCTGCAACACCGATAGCCACTGTTCAATGGCTTCCTGATTCAGGGAGCGGGCGCCGTGATAAGCCTGCTGGCAGATATAATGCCGCTGTGCTGCACCCAGGGATTCGATGCGTTGCACTGCCTGAAGCAGTGACTCCCCCGGATTCATGGTGAGTAATCCTTTGGCCAGGGGCTTCCAATCGTTGATACCACAGGCCGGGGTGGTCAGTACCAGTCGTTTACGTGCCATGGCCTCCAGCGCCACGGTACCGAACGCCTCCACCGAGGAGGGCAGGATCAGCAAATCGTGTAAATCCAACTGTTGTTGCACGCACTCTCTGGAGCACCAACCAAGAAACTGAATATTGTGCGTGCGTTGTGCCTGTTCCTGTACACTGTGGCGCAGCGGTCCATCACCAACGATGCTGAATTCAAGGTCCGGCCGCTGTGCCGCCAGCTGCAGAAAATCCGGCAAATTCTTTTCGGCCGCCAGGCGCCCGACAAACAGAATGCGGGTGACGCTGCCTTTGGGTTCAATAATGGGAGCATTGATAAACTGCGGTGCGAGAGGGGTACCCACCAGATGTGGGTTAGTGATGCCCCGCTGACGCAACTGCTGTGCAAGGGGTCGGCTAACGGTGGCAATGGTGGTGCTGCCGCGAAACATGAACAGATTGGTCCAGTGCAGCAGGGCCTGGGCAATGCGGCCGCCAGTGCCTTTCCAGTACAGGTTCACCAGTTGTGAATAATCGGTTTGGTGGGTCATGCACACCGGTATACCCAGTTTGCCGGCCAGCCAGAAACCGGCCAGGGCAAACAGGCCGGGCCCCGGCACTACAATAACCTGGGGCTTCATCTCCATTGCCAGCAGCGTCAGTTGACGCATGCGCGGCAGAAACACCTGTTGGGTGGCGTCACCGGGCATGGGCAGGGCCATGCCCTGGCAGGGATGGCACGATTGCAGATTCGGCGCCACCAGTTCCACCCGCGCTACGCGCTTGCCCAAATGGGAAGTCAGATCCTGAAAATAGGTGCCGACTCCATTGCGCCCCTGAATGGCATCCACAATAAACAGTATTCGCAATTCTGAGTTCATCATCGTGCACAGTATCGTGATGGATTATTGAAGTTTTGTTACCAGCGGGCCGAAACCTGTTTCAAAATATTCCAGCAGGGCACAGGTTATTCCGGTAGGGCATAGTCCAGTGCCTGATACACCGAGCAATAGCAGGCTTTCAGGGCCTGGCTGGAAATGCCGAGTTGTTGGCTCCGGTAAACATGGCCACTACGATAGCGTTGCGCTTTTTCATCTTCGTGGCGCAGCCACTGGCCATAGTCGAGGCTTAAAGTCAGATCGAAGTGTTGGTACAGGTGTTCGATGGTGTTCAGGGGGGCGGTTGCCAGTTGCTCCATCTTGACCAGAGTGTGTCCCCCCGCAGCCTCGGCAGGCAATGTTTGCAGCAGATGATGGTAGTAATACGCCAGCATCTGCATCAGCTCGCGGCGCCACCATTGGTTGTTGGTGTAGCCACTGAAAATGCGGGCTCCCATCAGAATGGAGCTGACCTGCGACGGCACTGCCTGATTGGGATTACGCACACAACCGATGAAGCGGGCATCCGGAAATCCCCGGGCCAGGGTCTGCAGCATGGGGGTGAAGCTTGGGTTCTTGGAAAGAAAGGTCTTGTGGCGGCCGTGGACATACAGATGGCGCTGGATCAGGCCCCGGTAAAAATGAATCAGAATGCGTTTCTGTTGCGGGCTGCCCACTTGGTCGAACCGGCTTAGCTGCATCAGCGCCGGATCGCCGAACGGCAGGATCAGCAAAAAACACTGCAGTACGGGGATCAGTGCCAGGTAGTCTTCCTCCGGATCATTGAGGCGGGTGTGGTGCACAGCATCCAGCCCGGCAAACACTTTGTTTTCAGCCCAGCCCAGCAGCCGTTGCAGCGGACTGCCCACCGTGCGGTCCAATCCCGCCACACCGCGCCAGAACATGCGCTGGGTGATGGAGGGCGCAAACAGCAGCTCCTGCAGGCTCATGGTGGTAAAGCGTTGCTCATCAGCGGCCAGTAAACGGTGCAGGAATGTGGTGCCGCTGCGGGGCACACCAATCACAAACAAGGGTTGTTTGATGGTGATTCGGCGAAAGTCGGGAAACAGCAGGTGATCCAGGGCCAGACACAGGGCGGTGATGGTCAGGTAGCTGAGGAACAGCGGCCAGAACAGGGCCATCACCAGAATCCGTTGCAGTGACAGTCGAGGGTAAGGCCCATCGGCGGTAGGCAAAAAACTGTGGCGCAGCAGGCGCGGCAATTGGACGAGAGTTGCTTTGATCATAGTCACTGCTTCGCGGTCATCATCATGGCTCAAGGGCAGGATCATGACCAGCATGATGCAGGATTGGGTCAGCTTGATGACAGGGGGGCAGAAACAAGGCGGAATGGCAGCTCCACAAATGGAGCCTGCCCGTTAAAGAGATGGATCACCCGGTGCATATCGGGTGATCCAGTGTGTAGCTTCAATATTGCGCGGCGAAATAGGTGGTAGGGGTAGTGGTGGAATAGCCGGTACGGCCATAGATGTAAACCACCCCGGATGCCGTGGTGGCAAATCGATCCACCAGATAGCCCAGTTCCTGCAGCTGCGGATAACTGGCATTGCCGGGCGGTAGCAGCACACTGTGGGGTTGCAGAAAGAATGAATCCACTACGGTCTTGTCGGCAGCGAGATGAGTATAGTAGCTGGTACTGGTGCGCTCAAAACCAAAGCTTACCAACGATGTGGATTCGCCAATGTGGGTCATCTGCAGGCCGCTGTCCAGCGTATGGACCCGGATGGGGGTGGTGAATGGTTCGCTGGATGCAATCTTATAATCCCAGGCTTCCGGGCTGGTGTTGGAGATGGCGCGAACATGCATGCCGGTGCTGAAGCCGCTGTGCGCCACGGCCGCAAAGTAGTAATAGTAAATATTGCCCTGGGCGTCCTGCCCCAGCATATTCAGTTTGAAGGTGCCAAATCCCCCAAAGGAGCGGGCATAGCTTATGCGTTGATTGGCCCGGTCCTGCATGATCAGGTCAACACCGCTGTGCAGGTCGGTGGCCAGGGTGCCCACTGCAAAGCCGTCATTCACATACAGGCGGCCGATCTGCTGAAATTCAGGATCCAGTGGTGTCCGGCTGAGTTCAGTGAAGGTGTTCAGGTCTGTTTCAACCAGTTCCGTGGTGGCCGGATCCACATACCAGAAGTGTTGATCCGGTGTCATGGTGTAGGTGAGGTCGGTAACCGGCTGGGGATATTGTCCGCCACTGAGATCGTTTTCCGAGTACCAGGTGAACAGGTCGCCATCGCGCCAATAGAGAATGGCGGTGCTGCCAAATTGTTTCAGGCTGGGGGACAGAGGCAGATCCGTGCCGGAATAGATGACGTTGTCGGAATCAACCACTCCGCTAGCGGATAACGTGCTGCGCCAGACATCCCCACCGGTAATGCCGTACAGGGCAAAGTGATCACCTTTGGAGAGCGCAACGCTAAAGGCACCACGGGGCAGGCTGACAGTGGTGATGCGCTCACCGGTGCTGGCACGCAGGTACATTTCAGTGGTGTCTTTTACCAGCTGGGTACCGTCATCCAGCACTGTAACACTGCTGGTTAGCCCGGCATCATCATTAAGCCAGGTGGGTTGCGCGGGGCTGCCGCCACCACAGGCGGATAAAAACAGCGTGCACAGAATGACGGCCAGGAGCCGTGTCCATAGTGGGTTCTTCATGAGTCGTTCCTTCTCTTTTTTTGTTATTGCGTTGTGTACTAACAAGCGTATGCCGGTTGATTACCCCAGCGTTATTCCAGATAAATAAGGGTGAGCTATCATCAAGCCGATGAACAGCGCTCCCCCCAGGGCCAGCACCACAATTTCGATGGCAAACCCTGTAACCGGCGTTGGTGGCCGGCTGCCTTCCCGACGATTAATCAGGAACATTTCCAAAACCGACCATACCAGCATACCGCCGAATAATACAACAGATCGAGAATCCCCGTTCGCCAAAAGATGGGCCAGGGCCCACAGAGCCACTGCAGTGAGTTGAGGATGCCTGATAATGCGCTTAATCCGGGTGGGCAGTTTGGCTGCCACAAAAAGCACCGCGGCAAAGGCCATGATACCGATGGTGGCCAGATGAATCTGTTCCGACAACGTATAGAGATAGGTGGGCAGAGCATAGCGCCAGCCCATCACCATGAGCACGATGGCGGCAATGATCAGCAGGGAAAAGGTCGCGCGGTACCCCCCCTTGCCAAGTGCACCAATCCATTTGGCTTTGATACCCGGGGCGGCCGAGGGTATCAGATGTACAGCTGACCAAAGTATCAGGCCCAGAACGATTAACGCCACGGTGCAGTCCTTGTTGGTTTGCGTGCTGAGAGGGTTGCTACAGTGTAGGTTATTGCGCCGAGGCCAGACTCGTCAACACCAGTGTTACCAGCATGGATTGCTGGGTTACCCCCATCTTGACGAACATGGAGCGCAGGTGGGCGCGGACGGTGTTCTTCTTGATGTCCAGCTCGGCCGCCACTTCATCGGTGGTGTGGCCTTCCGCCAGCAGAATGGCGATGGTGGCTTCGGACATGGTGAGCTGGTACAGATCCATCAGGGTGCGCACGGAGATTTCCAGGTTTTTCTCCGGATCCTGAATCAGAATGGTCACATAGGGGGTGACGTCGGATTCGTCGTGGGGGGCAACCGGCATGGGTTTGATCAGCAGCTGGTAGGGCTGTTTACCGTTGTCACGGGGCACTGACAGGGCGTAGACCTGGCCCCTTTGATTGTGTCGCACCCGTTCAATGGCTTCATGAATCTGTTTGTTGAAGGTGTCATTGAGGGAGCTGTTATTGAGTTTGATCTTGTTCTGGGCCTGGTGAAAGCCATCACTGGCTTTTAAAAACTGCTCTGCTTTGGTGTTGGATTGCAAAATGCCGCCGTGCTTGTCCAGGGTGAATATGCCAATGGAGCGACGGGAAATGGAATCCGCGTAAATCTGCCGCTCGGAATCCAGTTGCCGAAGTTGAATGCCCAGCGCAACAGACTGTTCCAGGTGGGGAATCAACAGGCGCAGAAATTCTTTTTCTTCCTCGACAAAGTTGCCCTGTTTTTTTTCCCGGGTAAAGCGAATGGAGATGCGGGAATTCTTGTCGTACAGCCAGTCGATTCCGGCGATATAGTAAATATCAAAGGGCTTCAGGAACAGCTCGTAGTATTCGCTCTTCAGCAACTGGGCGCGGGGGGTGTGTTCATCCAGGGTCACCACTTCCTTGAGGGGCAGGTTAACCAGCGGGTCTTGTGCGTAAAGCTGGGTGTAGCTGCCTTCCTCACTGCCCAACAATACAATATCGCTGTGGTCGCCACTGCTGTAGATCAGCCCCGCATCGTGGGTGGTGGGGGGGCGTACGATCAGGGTGGCATGTTGCAGATTCAGCAACCCTTTCAGACGGGTGAGAAAGTCCTTGTTGGTGGCCTGGGATGATGCCGCTGAGCCATACAGGGAGCACAGCAGATCAGACAGGGCTACGTGGTCGATATTCAGGGACATGGGCACTTCTCAATATGCTTGCTTCGCAATCGATTGCATGGGGCAAGTCTTATCGTTCTGGAATGTTCGATATTACCTTACTTACCTCTAAATACCCAAGTAAAGCGCCGAAACTTTCCCAACCTGTCGATGAAAGTCCATGCAATATCAACAGGTTGGGGTTTGTGTTCAGCCAGCCTTGGCGCGGGCCAGCTGCATGGCCACATCTTCGATCAGATCCTCCTGACCACCGATTGCCTTGCGCTTGGCCATCTCCAGCAGGATGTCCTGCGAGGGCACACCGTATTTGGCGCCGGCCCGTTTCGCAAACAGCAGGAAGGAGGAGTAAACCCCGGCATAACCCAGCACCAGCGAATCCCGGTCCACCCGCACCAGGTGATCCATGATGGGAATGATTTTTTCTTCGGCAACGGCCATCAGTTTGAAAATGTCCACGCCGGTATCGGCCTCCATGCGGTCCAGTACCGCCGCAAATACTTCCAGGGGGGTATTGCCGGCACCGGCGCCGAGGCCGGCCGCGGAGCCATCGATGCGGTTGGCGCCGGCCTCCACAGCGGCCATGGAGTTGGCCACGCCCAGGGCCAGGTTGTGGTGGCCATGAAAGCCCAGCTCGGTTTCCGGTTTCAGGTTGGCGCGCAGCAGGCTGATGCGCGCGCTGACTTCATGGGGCAGCATGTAGCCCGCGGAATCGGTGCAGTAGATGCAGTTGGCGCCATAGCTTTCCATCAGCAATGCCTGTTGCAGCAGCTCTTCCGCGCTGATCATGTGGGCCATCATTAAAAAGCCCACCGTATCCAGCCCCATCTGGCGCGCCATGCCGATGTGTTGTTCGGAGACATCGGCCTCGGTGCAGTGGGTGGCCACGCGAATGGTGCCCACCCCCATGTCCGCCGCCATCTTCAGGTGATCCACGGTGCCGATGCCCGGTAACAACAGGGCCGAGACCTTGGCCTGTTTTAGCTTGGGAATCACCGCGTCCAGGTAGGCTTCATCGGTCGCAGCCGGGAAACCGTAGTTGACGGACGCGCCGCCCAGGCCGTCACCGTGGGTGACTTCAATAAGGGGAACGCCGGCGTCATCCAGGGCGCAGGCGATATCAATCATCTGCTCAACACTGATCTGATGGCGCTTGGGGTGCATGCCGTCCCGCAGGCACATGTCATGCAAAGTGATTTTCTTGCCTTTAAAGTTCATTACAGTGCTCCTTTTTCCGCATACATTTCCGCGGTACGCAAGGCGGCGGCGGTCATGATGTCCAGGTTGCCGGAATAGTTCGGCAGAAAATCCCCCAAACCTTCCACCTGCAGAAAGATGGTGACGCGATTGCCGTCAAACACCGGATCGTTGGTAAGCTGGTAGCCGGGAACATATTGCTGCACGTCTGCCACCATGGCGTGAATGGAGGCGAGGATTTTATCCTGGTCCGGCTCGCTGGCAGTGAGGCAGTGTACAGTGTCGCGCATGATCAGCGGTGGTTCGGCCGGGTTGACGATGATGATGGCCTTACCCTTTTTAGCACCGCCGATTTGTTCGATGGCGCCGGCGGTGGTGCGGGTGAACTCGTCAATGTTTTTGCGGGTGCCGGGGCCTACGGATTTGGAGGCTACGGTGGCCACGATCTCGCCGTAATCCACCGGCTGCACCCGGCTTACCGCCGCCACCATGGGGATAGTGGCCTGACCGCCGCAAGTAACCATGTTGACGTTTTCCTTGCGCCCTTCCTGCAACAGTTGGTGCAGGTTAACCGGCGGAATGCAGTAGGGGCCGATGGCCGCCGGTGTCAGGTCGATCATGATGGCGCCCTGTTCAGTCACCTTGCGGGAATTTTCTGCATGCACATAGGCGGAGGTGGCGTCGAAGACAATCTGGATGTTGTCTTCCTTCATATGGGGGACCAGGCCATCCACCCCGTTGGTGGAGACTTTCATACCAAAATCCCGTGCCCGTTTGATGCCTTCGGATTCTTCGATGCCCACCATCCAGACCGGTTCGATCCAGTCACTGCGCATGGCTTTCATGAGCAGGTCGGTGCCGATGTTGCCGGGGCCGATGATGGCAGCCCTGAGTTTTTGTGACATGGTGTTGTGTCCTCGTAATCTTTAAAAAGGGTGATCTTCAATAATTCCTGTCTGTCGAGTTAGCACTTCGGAGTTCGCTGAGGACTGGGTTCTTTTCAGCATCATGTCACTTGGCCTGCGGCTGCCCTGTGCTTCTCGAAACAATCGGCGGCGACGAAACTCGCCCTTTGGGCTCAGACAACCGTCGCCTTAATCCGATTGTTTCTGCGATGCTCGGCGGCGTGAGAATGATGCTGAAAAGAACCCAGTCCTCCGCTGTGTGCGTGCTTATCGAAACGTTATGGTGGCGCTGCCTACTCCCGACAGCTCCATGTGCATTTCATCCCCCGGCAGCACTGGTTCCAGCGGAACCAGTGACCCGGAGAGAATCACTTCCCCCGCTTTAAACGGAATACCAAATTCACCCAAGGTGTTGGCCAGCCAGGCCACAGCGGTCAGCGGATTACCCTGTACGGCCGAGCCTTTGCCGCTGCTGATTTTATTGCCGTTTTTAAATACGGTAACTTCCAGGTTGGGCAGATCCACAGCATGGGGATTCACCTGTTGGTCGCCGATCACGTAGACACCGCAGGAGGCGTTGTCGGCGATGGTGTCCTGAATTTTTATGTTCCAGTCCTGAATACGGGAATCCACAATCTCGAAGCAGGGCATGATGCACTCGGTGGCATCCAGTACATCCTGCTCGGTAACACCGGGCCCTTGCAGATCCTGCTTCAGCAGAAAGGCGATTTCGGCTTCCGCCCGGGGTTGGATCAGATTGCCGGCGATGGGGCACTCCCCATTGTTGGCCACTTCCATGGCTGAGGTAAGAAACCCGAAATCCGGTTGATACACGCCCAGCATTTCCTGCACCGCCAAGGAGGTTACGCCGATTTTTTTTCCCACCACTTTTTCTTTGGTGTGATGTAAGCGTGCCTGCAACATGGCCTGGGAAATGTGATAGGCATCTTCAATATCGATGTCACTGAAGCGCTCAGTGAGTGGTACCAGGGTTTGCCCCGCACTCAAGGCATGAAACAGTTCTTCACCCAGGTGTTGTCGTTGCTGCGGCGTCAGGCTCATAGCAGGTTGGCTTCCAAAAATTCAATACTGCGCTGGTTGAATAAATCCGCGTGTTCGATCATGGCCCAATGGCCACATTTGCTCAGGGTGATCATCTGGGCATCGGGGCAGTGGGTGACAATTTTCTCCGCACCGGATACGGGGCAGAAGTGATCCTTTGCACCCCAGAATCCCAGAACAGGTTGGGTTATCTGCGCGAGTTTTTCTGTCAGGTTGGGGATCACCATGCGCTTGAACACACTGCTGTTTTGGCTCTGCAGGACACGAAAGCGTTCTGCGACCAGCTCATCGGTAATGAACGAGGGATCGAACACGATCAGCTGTAACACTTCTTTCAGGTAGGCTGGCGTGAATTCCGGGGAATCCAGCGGAATCTTGGTCATGGCCTGGATGCCGGGCATGGTTTGGAAGTAGGTGATCTGGTCTTCCAGGCCACCACAGCCCATTAGAATAAGATGGCTGACCCGTTGCGGATGCTGTAACGCCAGCCCCAGGCTGATGGCACCGCCCAGTGAATTTCCCACCAGGGCGAACTGCGCCAGATCCAGTTGATCCGCCATGCTGATTACACTGCTGACAAAAAAATCCAGGGTGTAGTCTGTATCCGGCTTGTCGCTGTCACCGAACCCCGGCAGGTCCGGAATGATGGTGCGGTAACCGGCTTCGGCAAAGGCGTAGGCGTTGTAGCGGAAATTCAGCCAGCCGCTGGCACCGGGGCCACTGCCTTGGAGAAAAACAACGGGGTAGCCTCCAGCGGGGCCCAGTTCACAATAGCGAATGCTGAGATCATTCAGCACCTTAAGTTGTTGGCTTTGCGGTTTGGCTGGCACGGTCATATTGTGTTGCTCTTGTTGTTAATAGAAAGCGTTATGGGGCGCCGTTTACACGGTGCTGCTACATGACAACAGCCGGGTTGTACGGCAGTGGCCCACCCAGCATTTCGCGATGGGATTGGGGTTGCGAACCGTCCACATCGCAGACACCCAATTCCTGGCCGATTTCGGCACCGATAAAGGCCTGCCCGGTTTTCTCCATCAGATCTTTGTCCCGGTACAATGCATCAATGACGCGTCCGGTGAACTCGGGTGATTCCGCCATCTGAAAAAACGCCGCGTACTTTTCCGGGTCGGCGGCCATCACCGCGTCCAGGCGCTCGGTTTTCAACACGCCCATCCAGATGGAGGCACAGGCGATGTTGAAGGGTTTCAGATCCTGGGCCATATCCCAGATCATTTTGTCGCTCCCGGCTTTTTGCGCGCCATAGGCAGGGCCGTGCATATAGCAGGCCGCTCCCGGTGAACTGGTGTTGATGATCAGCCCGCTTTTTTGTGCCGCCATGAGCTTGGCGGCGTGATAGCTGGCCACGTAACTGGAACGCAATCCCACATTAAGGATGTCCACCAGTTGCAGTGATTTTTCCCAGAACGGGCCGGGAACCACCAGATCATCGTGCAGGCAGGTGGCGTTGTTCACCAGAATATCCAACTGCCCGCGCTCTTTTTGAATCTGTCGGAAAAGTGAGGCCACCTGTTCGTCATCGGCATGGTCGCAGATGACGGGAACGCCAACGCCGCCCAGGCGGGTGACCGCTTCAGCGGTGGCATAGACAGTACCGGGTAACGGTGCATCACCCTCCTGTTGGCTGCGGCCGGTCACATAAACGATGTCGCCCAGGCGACCGAATGCCTGGGCGATGCCTTTGCCGGCGCCGCGGGAGGCGCCGGTTACCAATACCACTCGAGGGGACAGGTTCATGGTCATGGTGCCGTGTCCTCAGAGGAAGAAGTCCGTGTTGTCCAGACCCAGCTGAATGGCACCGTAATTACGTCCATACTGGTAGGGATTGTTGGCCACGTGAGCGCGCCCGGCCAGAATGTCCAGTACAAAACGCTGCAGTGGACTGTTGGTGAAGATAGCGCGACCGCCACACATCTTTTGCAGTTCCAGCACTTCCGCCAGACAGGCCTCCGGTACGGCAGCGGATTCGTAACGGTATTGAATGCGTAAGTTGAGGTCGGTGGGCTGACCTTGGCGGGCATCCGCCATCAATTGATCGTAGGTCTGCATCAGCCGCAGTTTCAGTTGATCCACCAGCGCCTGGGCACGGGCCACCGCCATCTGCGCCTGCGGATCTTCTGCGGTTTTGGAACCGGAGTTGGTGCCGACCCGTTTGGATGCCACATCCCGATAGGCATTAATGGCGCCCTGGGTTGCACCAATGGTGGAGGTGGATACCGCCCGTGGGAACAGTTGGCCAAAGGGTATTTTATACAGTGGAATCTCCCTGGAATCGATGCCGGGGTTGGTGCCGCGGAAGCCATCCAGGGAGCTGTGCGTGCGGTAATCCGGAACAAAGGCGTCTTCTACCACAATGTCATTGGAACCGGTGCCCTGTAAACCAAAGGTATGCCAGGTATCCATGACTTTGAAATCACCCCGGGGTACCAAAAACGTGCGGTAATCCGGGTTAGGGTTGTCAGCGGTGGGAGGCACCACGCCGCCCAGGAACACCCAGTCGCAATGATCGCAGCCACTGGAAAACGCCCAGCGTCCGCTGAATTTAAAGCCGCCGTCCACGGGCTCCACTTTGCCCACCGGCATGTAGGAAGAGGCGATCAGCACGCTGGTGTCGTCGCGCCAGACATCTTCCTGCGCCTGCAGATCAAACAACGCGATCTGCCAGTTGTGTACGGCGATCACACCGTAGATCCATGCCGTTGACATGCAGCCTTCGGCTAATGCCATCTGCACTTCAAAGAACACCTGCGGGTCCATTTCATAGCCGCCCCAACGCTTGGGTTGCAGTACCCGGAAGAAACCGGCGTCGTGCATCTTGGCGATGGTGGCATCAGGGATTTTGCGTTCTGCTTGCGCGTGGGTTGCCTGTTCCTGCAGGAATGGAATCATATCCCTGGCCCGCTGTATGATCAGTTCCGGGGTCACGTCCTGCAGACTTTGTTCTTGTGCTGTCATGATGAATCTCGCTTGTCTTTATGAACTGTTAATTGGCCATTGATTTAGCGGCTGCGGGTTTAGACGGCCACCGGTAAATCCAGGTCGGCATAGCGCCCGGCATGAAAAATCAGCGGCGGCAGCTGACGATTGTCAAACTCCACCACGCGCCCCACGATAATGACGTGATCACCACCTTCGTATTGGTGTTCCGTCTGGCACTGGAACAGTGCACTGTAGTCTTTCAACAGCGGAATACCACCCACGCCCACGGTGTGCTCAACGTCGCAGAACCGGTCGGCACAATTGGAGGCAAACTGGTTGGAGATGGCCTGCTGCTGTGAGTTCAAGACATGAACGGCAAAGCGATCGGCATGGATAAATTCTTCATAGGATTTTGAGGTGCGGGCAATGCTCCACAGCACCAGCATGGGATCGAGCGATACAGAACTGAAGCTGTTGACGGTCATGCCCACTTTGTTGCCCCGGGCATCGCAGGTGGTGATCACCGTCACCCCGGTGGCAAATTGCCCCAGGGCTGTGCGAAAGGCTTTCTGATCGATCTGAGGCTCAACCCGTGATCCGGCTTGTGACACATTCTTTGACATGGTTCATTACTCTTGTTGTCCTGTTGCTATCGTCTCAATGGCCCTGTGAAATGTCCTACCTCAAATGGCCTATTCCATGCCGACGCTGAAATCGTGGCCCCAAAAACTGTTGACTGTACTCTGGAACGGAGAATAACGGCTCCAATCGGCCACCGTGCGGCCTTCGGCGCCATACTCGAGCATGAAACCGGAAGGTGTGGCCATGTAGAAACTCACCATATGGTCGTTGGCGTGGCGGCCCAGGGTGCCGGTAAGCTTGACGTTGTGGGCTTTGATGCGGTCCAGGCAACGGCCCACTTCATCCACCCGGTCCACTTCCACCATCACATGCACGCAACCGGCGGGCATGGGGGATTCGAAGATGGCCAGGCTGTGGTGGCGTTCATTGCAATGCATAAAGTAGAGGCGCTTTTCCGGCTCATTGGGATCCGGGGTGAAGCGCACCTTCATCAGATCGGAAACCGCAAAGCCCATGACGTTTTTGTAAAACTCATAGCAGCCGTCAAATCCCGGTGTGGGCAATACCACGTGGCCAAAACCCTGCTCACCGGTAATGAATTGCCGGATGCCCAGGGGCGAGGCAAACTGGCCAAAGTCCGATATGGGGCCCCAGTACACTTCATGGCGATTGCCATCGGGATCGGTAAAGCTCACCAGATCTTGCACCCGCCGTTGCGCCGTCAGTTCGGCGCCGGCGCGCTCGAAGTTGATGCCGTGTTGTTCCAGGGTATTGATGGCGTCGGCGAAATCATCAGGTCCGGCCACTTCCCACCCGCTGAAGGCGTAGCAGTCGGTATCGGAAGATTGAATGACGATGCGCCAGGGACGATCGTCCATTTTCAGATAGACGCTGTCGTCGTCGGCCAGCTGATGGGAGACATCCATCATACCCAGCACCTGTGTGCCATAGTGGGCCCAACGGGATGGGTCGGTACAGTTAACGCCGATGTAGCCCAGGCTGTGAATTTTCATTGTTGTTTTCCTCAAACGTGAGTTCTATTGTCCCGATATACCGTGTCCCGATACCCTGTGTCCGGATAACTTGCGCAGTTCCGGTTTTAATACTTTGCCGGAAGCATTCATGGGTAAGCTGTCCACAAACGCCACCTGGCGGGGTACCTTGTAATTTGCCATGGTGTCGCGGCACCAACTGATCAACTGTTCTGCGTCCAGCGTGCTGCCCGGGGTGCGTACCGCAAATACTTTTGCCACCTCACCCAGGCGCGGATCGGGTACGCCGATCACCGCATTCATGACAATGTCGGGATGAGCGGCAATGGTCTTTTCAATTTCCGCGGGATAGCAGTTAAAACCGCCGGTGATGAACATGTCTTTCAGGCGGTCGGTGATTTTCAGGTTGCCTGCTGTGTCCATCACCCCGATGTCGCCGGTGTGCAACCAGTTGTCGGCATCGATGGCATCGCGGGTAGCCGCCTCATTTTCAAAATAGCCCTGCATTACGTTAAAGCCCCGTACCACAATTTCCCCCGGCTCACCGCAGGGTACCTCCTGGTTGTTGGCGTCAACGCAACGTACTTCCACATCGGGGATGGCCCGCCCGGAGGTAGTGGCGATGATCTCGGCACTGTCCCCCTGGCGGCAGGCGGTCACCAGCCCGCAGCTTTCAGTGAGGCCGTAGGCGGTGATCACAGTGCTGAAGCCCAGCCGGGATTTCATGTGCCGGATCATCTCCACCGGAATTACGGCGGCCCCGGTGGTGGCCCGCTGCAGGGTGGAAAGGTCGTACTGGTGCAGATCGGGATGTGCCAGCAATGACTGAAATAAGGTGGGCGGCCCCGGCAGCACCGATATACGGTCACGGCTGATGCGTTGCAGAATGTCTTCGGTGTCAAACACCGCGTGGGGCAGCAATGTCACCCCTTTCAACAGACAGGCAAGAATACCGGCTTTGTAGCCGAAGCTGTGAAAGAACGGATTGATCACCAGATAGCGATCACCGCTTTGCAGGCCGACGATTTCCGCAAAATGGGTAAAGGCGCGAAGATTCTGCTCGTGACTTGTCATCACGCCTTTGGGGTGTCCGGTGGTGCCGGACGTAAACAGAATGTCTGATACGTGGGTGTCGCTGACACCCTGCATCCGTTGCTGCACGGCACCTGCCGGTACACGGCAGCCCTGTTCCAAAAAGGTTTCCCAGGGGGTCAGGTGGCGTGTTGTTGCCGTGGCTGAGTCGGCTTGACGGAATACCACCAGGTGTTGCAGATCCGGCAACGTTTCCTGATCCAGTTGCGCAGGGTAATCGCAACCCAGAAACGAACCGATGGAAAACAGTATGCGCGCCCGGCTTTGCTGCAGAATGTAGGCGGCTTCATTGCCTTTGTAACGGGTGTTGAGGGTGACCAGTATCGCGCCGGCGCATTGGGCGCCAATGGCCGCAATCACCCACTCGCTGATGTTCGGCGCCCACACCGCAACGCGGTCACCCGGTTGGATATCGAGTTCAATCAGCGCTGCCACCACCGAATGCACCTGGCGGGCAAAATCATCGAACGGAATACGGGTCTGGCCTTCTTCCAGAAAGAGCGTGTCGCCGTATTGCCGAGCGGCCTGTGCCACCAGTTTGGGAATGGTGGTGATGGGGTTCTGCATGATGGTGTTTGCCTGTTCAACGTATTGTTTTGTGGTGCGTAACCTATGGCAAAAAAGTATCGAAACCGTTGCAGAGTGTCCTAGTCCACTTGGACGATTTTAGTGACAGGTAAAATTCCCATAATGCCCAATAAGCACTCAGGCTTGCTTTTTTTCAACGCATTGAAGGCTCTGCTCACCGCCCCTAACTGCGTGTTATGTAAAGAGAAAGCACCTCAATCCCGATAATAAGACCTGACCTGTTAAAGAGAGCCAGATCATGAATAAAGTGCAGTCCGCTCAAGAGGCCGTAAGCCAGATAAAAAGCGGTATGACCATCGGCATCGGTGGCTGGGGGCCCCGGCGCAAACCCATGGCGCTGATCCGCGAACTGTTGCGCAGCGATGTGCAGGATCTGACGCTGGTGTCCTACGGTGGCGCCGATGTGGGTATGCTGTGCGCCGCCGGTAAGGTGAGGAAAGTGGTGTATGCCTTTGTTTCACTGGATTTCATTCCGCTGGAACCCTATTTCCGGCTGGCCCGTCAGCAAGGTGATATCGAGGTAATGGAATTGGACGAAGGGCTGATGCTGCTGGGCCTGCGGGCGGCGGCGTGGCGCTTGCCCTACATTCCCACGGCCATCGGCCTGGGTACAGACATCATCCGTCACTGCCCCGACCTGAAGGTGATCGACAGCCCCTATGATGACAAGGAATGGCTGGCCATGCCGGCGTTGAACCTGGATGTATCGCTGTTGCATGTGGACCGGGCAGACGCGCGCGGTGTGTGCCAGATTAAAGGGCCTGATCTGTATATGGATGATTGGTTCGCCCGCGCCGCCAACAGCACATTGGTCAGTTGCGAAGAGCTGGTGGAGACCGACTACTTTCACGCTGGAGACGAAGCACGCTACGTTTTCTGGGAGCGGGCACAAACCCAGGCGGTGGTGCCCATCGCCGGTGGTGCCCATCCGTCTTCCTGCAATCCTGAATACGGATTCGACGTCAACCATTTCAAAGCGTATGCCGCATCAGTGAAAGAGGGCGGTTTTGATGCCTATCGCAGCCGCTTCCTCAGTGGAACCGATGAGCAGGATTACCAACAGGCGGTGGGTGGCCTGGAGGCCATTCAGGCGCTACCGCTGCCGGTGTATTAAACACGGGCGGACCGTTACGGGAACACAATGATGAATCAGACAGTACAAGATTACAGCCTGGCGGAACTGATGATTGCCGCTGCCGCCGACGCGTTTCGTGGCGACGGGGAAGTGCTGGCAACGGGTATTGGGTTGTTGCCGCGCCTGGCCGCGAGCCTGGCCATGAAAACCTGCAACCCGGATATGATGATGACGGATTCCGAGGCCTATCTGTTGAGTGAGCCTAATCCAGTGAGCGGGCGCAAGTCGCACGCGGGCCAGGCGCAGGAAACCTGGATGGGGTTCTCCCGCATCTTCGACAATGTGTGGAGCGGCAAACGCCATGCCATGGTGGGGCCGTCGCAGATTGATCGCTACGGACAAACCAATATTTCCGCATTGGGCGGCACCTATCAGCAACCCAAGGTACAGATGCTGGGGGCGCGCGGGTTTCCCGGCAATTCCATTAGCCATGCCAATTCTTTTTTTGTGCCGGCCCACAGCAAACGGGTGTTTGTTGAGGATGAATGCGATGTGGTGTGCTCCGTGGGTTACAACCCGCAGCGCCTGCCCCGGGGTTACACACTGGATGATATTGACATTCGGCTGGTGATTACGGATCTGTGCGTGATGGATTGGAAC
Organism: Ketobacter sp. GenoA1; assembly: GCF_003671475.1. Taxonomy (NCBI): domain Bacteria; kingdom Pseudomonadati; phylum Pseudomonadota; class Gammaproteobacteria; order Pseudomonadales; family Ketobacteraceae; genus Ketobacter; species Ketobacter sp. GenoA1. The sequence continues at coordinate 225,847 of NZ_RCHM01000032.1, forward strand.
GGGCCGCAACACATGCTGCAACTGATAAGCCTGCATCCGGGAATCAGTGTGGAGCAGGTATTGGACAATACCGGTTTTGAAGTACAGGTACCGGCGCAGGTGCCAACCACCGCGGCCCCCACCCCATTGCAGATGGAGATCATTGGGCAGATGGATCCGTTGAACCTGCGGGCCAGGCAATTGAAAGACAATCCTCCCGGGGATCGGCGCTGACGAAAAGAACCGGCAGCAGCACACTACAATTTGATAACAGCGGTGACGACATGAGTGAAGAAACTAACGCGGCAGCTGGTAAAAAACACAGGCAACCGGCCCTGGAAGGCTGGTTCACCCTCGATAATGAAAAGCCCCATCTGATCGGTAATCAATGCGCCGATTGCGGCACCTTTTACTTTCCCCGTGCCCGGAACTTTTGCAAGAACCCCGCCTGCAATGGCGACCACTTTGAAGATGTGCAGCTAAGCCGCACCGGTAAAGTGTGGTCGTTCACCAATGCGGCATACCAGCCCCCGGCACCCTATGTGGCTGCCGATCCCTTCGTGCCTTTTACCATTGCCGCGGTGGAACTGGAAAAAGAAAAAATGATTGTGTTGGGGCAGGTGGTGGCCGGCGTCAATCCATCTGACCTGGAGGCCGGTATGGATATGGAACTGGTGCTGGATACCTTGTTTGAAGACGATGCGGCGGAGCACATCACCTGGAAGTGGAAACCATTATGAGCAGCAGTATGAATAACGAAATCGCCGTACTGGGCGTGGGCATGCACCCCTGGGGTAAATGGGGCCGTAACTTTGTTGAATACGGAGTTAAAGCCGCCCGCGATGCCTTAGAGGATTCCGGTGTGCGGTGGCAGGATGTGGGCTTTGTGTCCGGTGCCGCCACCATGCGTTGTGGTTATCCCGGCTATGTGGCCGGCGCCACCTTCGCCCAGGCATTGGGCTGGCAGGGCGCCGAAGTCAACACCAGCTATGCGGCCTGTGCCTCGGGATCGCAGGCGTTGGCCGCAGCCCGCGCCAAGATTCTGTCCGGTGCCTGTGATGTGGCATTGGTGGTGGGAGCCGACACCACGCCCAAAGGTTTTCTGGCGCCGCAAAAAGGCGAGCGCCCGGATGATCCGGATTGGGTGCGCTTTCGTCTGGGTATTACCAATCCAACCTATTTTGCTCTGTATGCCCGCCGTCGCATGGCGTTGTACGGCGACACCCAGGATGACTTTGCCCAGGTGAAGGTCAAGAACGCCGAGCATGGGTTCCGCAATGAAAATGCCCGTTACCGAAAAAAATTCTCAGCCGAAGAGGTGTCGGCCTCCAACATGGTGGCCGACCCGTTACGCCTGATGGACATTTGCGCCACTTCAGACGGTGGCGCTGCCCTGGTGGTGTCCAGTCTGGAGTTCGCCCGCAAAATCGGCCGCGCCGATGCGGTGAAGGTGGCGGCGGTTTCCACCGTTACCCCAACCTATGCCTCTTCTGTAATTGAGATGCCGGACATTGCTACGGATTCCGCCGCCGTGGTGGCGGCGCACAGCTTTCGTGCGGCATTGCCGGTAAAAGCCTATGAAGAAGCCGGCATCGGCCCGGCGGATGTGGATGTGGCCGAAGTCTATGATCTTTCCACCGCGCTGGAGTTGGATTGGATGGAGGATCTGCAATTGTGTGAGCGGGGGCAGGCCGCGCAGCTGGTGCGGGCGGGTGATACCCGGGTCGGTGGCCGCCTCCCCATCAACCCATCCGGTGGCCTGGCCTGTTTTGGTGAGGCGGTACCGGCTCAGGCCATTGCCCAGGTGTGCGAACTGACCTGGCAGTTGCGTGGTGATGCCGGAGCGCGTCAGGTGGCGGGGGCCAGGGTTGGTATCACCGCAAACCAGGGCCTGTTTGGACACGGCTCATCTGTCATCTTGAAGCGGTGAACGGCTCATGACGAACCCTGTGTTGAATACCAGATTGTGCCAGTTGCTGGATTGCGAATACCCCATTATTCAAACCGCGATGGGTTGGGTGGCGGATCCGAATCTGGTGGCGGCAACCTGCAACGCCGGTGGCTTTGGTTTTCTGGCCGGTGCGGTCATGACCCCGGCGCAGGTAGAGCAGGGCATTGCAGCCATCAAGGAAAAAACCACACGCCCTTTTGGTGTCAACTTTCACATGTATGCCCCCGGTGCCGACCAGATCATTGACATCTGTATTCAACAGCGGGTGCGCGCGGTGAGCTACAGCCGTTCACCGGCGAAAAGCTCGGTGGAAAAACTCAAGCAGGCCGGCATCGTCTGTATGCCCACGGTGGGGGCGTTAAAGCATGCCGAAAAAGCGGTGGCCATGGGCGCCGACGCGGTGGTGGTACAGGGTGGTGAAGGGGGCGGCCATACGGGCTCGGTGTCTTCCAATATTCTGCTGCCACAGGTGGTGGATGCACTCAACGTTCCGGTAATCGCCGCCGGCGGTTTCAAAGACGGGCGCGGCTTGATGGCGGCGTTGTCCTATGGTGCTGAAGGCATCGCCATGGGCACCCGCTTTCTGCTGACCCGGGAATGTCCGGTGCCGGACGCCACCAAACAGGAATACCTAAAATCCGCCACCGAGCAGATTATTGTCAGCAGGAAACTCGATGGCATGCCGCAGCGCATGATTCTGAATCAGTGCCTGCAGCAACTGGAAACCCGGTCGGCGTTGGGTATGTTGTGGCTGGCGGTACGCAATGGCCTGGCTTTTACCCGGCTTACCGGCGGCTCCCTTTTAGGCATGCTGGGTTCCGCCTGGAAGATGAAACAGAGCAACGGCATGACCTTGGGGCAAACCCTGATGGCGGCCAATGCCCCCATGATGATTCAGGAAGCCATGGTGAAAGGGCATCCCCAGCAGGGAATCCTGCCCAGTGGCCAGATCGCCGGCACCATCGGCGATTTGCCGGCCGTTGAAGAACTGATACAGCAGATCGTTGCAGAAGCCGAAGCGGTGCTCAATCGATTTGCCGCCGCCAGCACGGCGGCCAACAGTGCCGAGCTGGTGGCACACAACTGAACCACTAACCAACAACCGAGCCGGGAATGTAATGTCTCCCGGCAGAATTGGGGAACCCCATGGCATTTGAAACTGTGATCGAAAATGGTATTGCGGAACTGGTGTTCTGCAAACCCCCGGTGAATGCGTTTAACAGTGAGGAATGGGCGGCTATTTCCCGGCGCCTGGATGAATTGGGCCAGGATTCCGCTGTTAAAGTGATTGTGATCCGGGCCGAAGGCAAAGGCTTTTGCGCCGGTGTGGACATAAAAGAGTTGGCGGCAGACAGCAACAAGATTGTGGCGGTGAACAAGGGCAATTACGACACGTTCAAATCCATTCACCTCAATCCCAAACCGGTGATTGTGGCGCTGCACGGCTTTGTACTGGGTGGCGGTATTGGTATCTCCGGTGCTGCGGACATTATCGTGGCATCTGAGTGTGCGCGCTTTGGCGTGCCGGAAGTGGATCGCGGCGCCATGGGCGGTGGCGCCCATCTGCAGCGCATGTTTCCGGTACAGAAAGTGCGTTACATGTATTACACCGGTGACTTCATTGACGCCCAGGAAGCTTACCGCCTGGGTGCGGTGGAACGGGTAGTGGCGTTGGCCCGCTTGCGGGAAGAGGCGATGGCCATTGCCGCGAAGATCGCCGAGAAAAGTTCACCCATGATTCAGCTGGCCAAAGAAGCGCTCACCGGCATTGAGGATGGCAGCCTGGAAGACAAATACCGTTGGGAGCAGGGTTTTACCCTGGAAGCGTATCGCATCGAGGATTCCCAGGAGGCTCGCGATGCGTTTGTGGAAAAGCGCGGTGCCAACTTTAACGACGCACAGGGTTGATAGAGGGCAGTATTGTATGGATCTGAATTACACGCCAGAGCAGATTGCGTTTCGCCACGAGGTGCGGCAATGGTTGCAGGAAAACGTACCGGCTACCGCCCTGAAATCCTTCGATACCCGGGAAGGATTCGAGCAGCACCGGCAGTGGGAACAAACCCTGGCGCAAGGCAACTGGGGTATGGTGACCTGGCCCAAGGAATACGGGGGCCGTGGTTGCAATTTGATTGAATGGCTGATTTTTGAAGAAGAATATTATCGTGCCCAGGCTCCGTTGCGGGTCAATCAGAATGGCATATTTTTGCTTGGCCCCACGCTCATGGAATACGGCACCAGCCAACAGAAAGAACGCTTCATTACCCGCATGGCCAGCGGTGAAGACATGTGGGCGCAGGGTTGGTCTGAACCCGGTGCCGGCAGTGATATGGCCGCGATTCGATCCAAAGCCCTGCGCGACGGGGATGAGTATGTTCTCAATGGGCAGAAGGTCTGGTCCACCCGTGCGGTGTTTGCCGATTGGGTATTCTGTATTTTTCGAACCGACCCTGATTCTGAACGTCACCACGGCCTGTCTTTTATTCTGGTGCCGCTGGATGCGCCGGGCATTACGGTACGCCCCATCCCCCAGCTCAACGGCTTGCCGGGATTTGCCGAAATCTTTTTTGACGATGTGCGTGTGCCGGTTAGCAACCGGTTGGGTGATGAAGGCAAAGGTTGGCAGATAGCCATGGCCACCGCCGGCTTTGAACGGGGCCTGATGTTGCGCAGCCCGGCCCGGTTTCAGGAAACCGCGAAACGCCTGGTGGCCCTTTATCGCCAACACGCAAACGATATTGTGGATCTGAGTGTGGAGGATGCTGTGGTGAAATCCTTTATGGATGCGGAGGCCTATGCACTATCCACCTATCAAACCGCATCCCGTTTGATGAACGGCGGCAGCATCGGCTCCGAGGCGTCCGTCAACAAGATTTTCTGGTCAGAGCTGGATCAACTGATGCACGAAACCGCCATGCGCATACTGGCCCATCACGCTGAGTTGCTGCCCGGCGAACACACCGAGAGCCTTGTGGGTAACTGGATGGATGGATTCCTGTTTGCGCAATCCGGGCCCATCTACGCCGGCACCAACGAAATTCAACGTAACATCATTGCCGAGCGTCTGCTGGGCATGCCACGCAAATAGAGTAAGAGGTAGCAAGGCATGGATTTTACCTTCAGCGATGATCAACGGGTGTTGTGCGATAACGTTAAACAGTTCCTGCATAAGGAAATCAGCGCCGATCAGATTCGTAGCGGTTGGGATACCGATACCGGCCGTGACCCCGGCCTGTGGCAGAAAATGGTGGAGCTGGGCCTTACGGCCATGCTGGTGCCGGAATCCTACGGTGGCCTGGGCATGAACGAATTGGATTTTATCTTGCTGGCACAGGAATGCGGCCGGGTGGCGTTGTGCGAACCCCTGGTGGAAACCGCATTGGTGGCAACCCCGCTATTGGCATGCCAGGCACAACGGGATACCCGCTGCGCCACCCTGTTGGAAAAAATTGCCAGCGGTGAGCGACGGGTAGCGGTGGGGCATGCGGTAAATCCCACGGTGAGCGATGCCCACATTGCCGACTATCTGCTGTTGCCCAGTGGTAATGAATACCATCTGGTGGAACGGGAACGGGTGACCCTGATACCGCTGCAGAGCGTAGACCCCAGCCGCCGCCTGTTCAAGGTGGACTGGCGGGCCGAGGAAGAGACCCGTCTGGTGAATGGCGCACCGGGGGTATCCGCCATGGCAGCGACCCTGAATCGGGGTGCATTGGGCATGGCGGCGCAGTTGATTGGCCTGGCAGAAGCCATGGTGGATATGACTGTGCAATACACCACGGAGCGTCATCAGTTTGGCCGCGCGATCGGGGCCAATCAGGCGTTGAAACATCACATGGCCAACTGTGCGGTTAAAACCGAGTTTGCCAAACCGGCATTGTACCGTGCCGCCTATACCGTCAGTCAGCGCCCGGTGCACGCCGATTTTGCGGTGTCCCATGCCAAAGTGGCGGCCGGTGAAGCGGCATTACTGGCTGCAAAAAACGGCATTCAGTCCCACGGCGCCATGGGTTATACCTGGGAATGCAATCTCCACATCTGGATGAAGCGGGCCTGGGCGCTGGATAAATTCTGGGGCCATTCGGGGTTCCATAAAAATCGCCTGCACCAATGGCTGATGAATCCCAATGCCAAGATCGGCGCCGATAAAACCTTCGGCGAACAGCATAAAAATTAACGCAACGAGAGAGAATTAACATGGCTGAAGCCTATATTGTAGATGCACTGCGCAGCCCCACCGGCCGCCGCAAAGGGGGGCTGGCCCATGTTCACGGTGCCGACCTGGGTGCCCATGTGTTGCGCAGTTTGGTAGCGCGCAACCCGATACCGGATAACGAATACGATGACGTGATCTTCGGTTGTGTCGATACCATCGGGCCCTTGGCCGGTGATATCGCCCGCACGTGCTGGCTTGCCGCCGGCTTAAGTGATGAAGTGCCCGGCACCACCATTGATCGTCAGTGCGGCTCTTCCCAGCAGTCGGTGCATTTTGCCGCCCAGGCGGTAATGTCCGGCACCATGGATGTGGTGATTGCCGGTGGTGTGCAGACCATGACCCAGATTCCGATCTCATCTGCCATGATGGCAGCGGAACCCCTGGGCTTCAGCGATCCCTTCACCGGCTCAAAAGGTTGGGTTGCCCGCTATGGCGATCAGCCACCCACACAGTTCCGCTCGGCCCAGATGATTGCCGATAAATGGAATCTGTCCCGCCGGGCATTGGAAGAATTCTCCTACGAGTCCCACCAGCGTGCCCTGCGCGCCATCGCCGAAGGCCGTTTCGATCGCGAGATCGTACCGCTGGAAGGCGTCACCATGGATGAAACACCAAGGGACACCTCATTGGAAAAAATGGCGGAACTGGATTTTCTGTTCGGCTGCGACAAAGTCACCGCCGGGGTTTCATCGCAAACCTGTGATGCCGCATCCGCCATGCTGATTGTGTCGGAGCAGGCCCTGAAGCGTTACAACCTCACACCCAGGGCCCGCATTCATCATATTTCCGTGCGCGCAGAAGATCCCATCTGGATGCTCACCGCACCCATTCCCGCCACCCGTTATGCCCTGAAGAAAGCGGGCATGACCATGAACGACATCGATCTGGTGGAGATTAACGAAGCCTTTGCCTCGGTACCTTTGGCCTGGTTGCAGGAGCTTGATTACGATCACGCCAAAACCAATGTCAACGGCGGCGCCATCGCCTTGGGCCATCCCTTGGGCGCCACCGGCACCAAGCTGATGACCACCTTGCTCCATGAACTGGAGCGCACTGGTGGCCGTTACGGATTGCAAACCATGTGCGAAGGCGGTGGCCAGGCCAACGTCACCATCATCGAAAAATTATAACCACGGATCAAGAACCGGATTCTGGAGCGAACCATTATGCCAAGCTCAGCGATATGTAAAGACAGAGTGGTCATCATCACCGGCGCCGGTGGTGGATTGGGGGCGGCTTATGCCAAGGCCCTGGCCGCAGAAGGTGCCAAGGTGGTGGTAAACGACATCAATGCCGCTGCCGCCCAAACCACGGTGGATGCCATCAAGACAGCCGGTGGTGAGGCGATTGCCAATACCTCCGACATCACAAACTACGATGATTCCGCCAATGCCGTAAAACAGGCCATTGAATGCTTTGGTGATCTGCACGCGGTGGTGAACAACGCCGGTATTTGTCGCGATCGCATGTTCGCCTCCCTGAGTGAGGCGGATTGGGATGCCGTGATTGCCGTGCATCTGAAAGGCCACTTCTGCATCAGCAGCCACGCCGTGCATCACTGGCGCGATCGCAGCAAACAGGGCGAGAAGGTGGATGCCCGCATTATCAATACGTCCTCCGGGGCCGGGCTTAATGGCTCCGTGGGGCAATCCAATTATGCTGCCGCCAAGGGGGGCATCGCCTCCCTCACATTGAATCAGGCGGCCGAACTGCGCCGCTATGGTGTCACCGCCAATGCCCTGGCCCCCGCAGCCCGCACCGGCATGACCGAAGAGGTGTTTGCGGACATGATGCGCAAACCGGAAGACGGCTTTGACTACTATGACCCGGCCAACGTGGCACCGTTGGTGGTGTGGCTGTGCAGTGCAGAATCCGCTGGTGTCAGTGGCCGGGTTTTTGAAGTGGAAGGTGGCAAGATCTCCATTGCCGACGGTTGGCGTTCCACCGCCGGTGTGGACAAAGGCGCCCGTTGGGAGGCGGCAGAAATTTCCACGGCAATGGACGAGTTGCTGACCAAAGAGATACCCGCACAAAAGGTTTACGGTGCGTAAACAGTTTGGGTTTAGGGAGTTCATAACATAATCCCTCGTTATGAAACTCCCTTTTTTTATTCAGGATCAGGAGTAAAGAACCGCTATGGAGTTTGTGTTTACAGACGAGCAGAACATGATTCGTGATACTGCCGAATCCTTTCTGCAGGAAGTCTCCACCAGCGCGGCCATTCGTGATGCCATGGCAACCGAACGGGGCTACGATCCCGCCCTGTGGCAGACCGTATGCACGGATCTGGTCTGGCAGGCGATTCATACTCCTGAGGATTGCGGCGGCATGGGCCTGGGTTATGTGGAACTGGTGGCCATGCAGGAACAGATGGGGCGCTTTCTGTTTTGCTCCCCGTATTTCTCTTCAGTGTGCCTGGGCATTAACGCACTGTTGGTGGCCGGCAGCGCCCAACAACAGCAACAGTATCTGCCTGAATTCTGCGCCGGCAAAACAGCAACCCTGGCCTTTGCCGGTGCGGCGGCCGCGGCCCGTGGTGGCCGCTGGGATGTGGCCACAGTGGATGCCACCTTTACCGCTCAGGGCGAACACTACCAGCTGAACGGCAGATATGAATTTGTTACCGATGGCGCCTCCGCTGATTACCTGATACTGGCTGCCCGCGATGCAGCAAGTCAGGCAGATGAGGGCATTCACCTGTTTATTGCGGCGGCTGATACCAAGGGTATTGAGCGTGAATTGCTGCCCACCATGGACCAAACCCGCAAGTGGGCGCGCATCAAATTGAACAATGTGACGTTACCCAAGGCGTCGTTGCTGGGTGATGAATCGAAAGCGGTTGAATGCAACGGGGCTCAATCCCTGGCCGTGATACTGGATCTGGCCACCATCGCCCTGGCGGCAGAGCAGATGGGCGGTGCGCAACAATTATTGGATATGACCGTAGCCTACAGCAAAGAGCGCAACCAGTTCGGCCGTGCTATTGCAGGGTTTCAGGCCATCAAACACAAAGCGGCGGATATGATGCTGCGGGTGGAAGTGGCCCGCTCTGGTGTGTACTACGCAGCCTGTGTAGCAGAAGAGGCCCTGCAGGCGTTACAGGCTGGCACCCCGGTGGATGGGGCCGCATTGCAGGAGGCCGCCAGTGTGGCCAAGGCCTATTGCTCTGATGCGTTTTTTAAAAATGCCAGTGAGGCCATCCAGATCCATGGCGGCGTGGGCTTTACCTGGGAGTACGATGTGCATTTGTATTTTAAGCGGGCCAAGGCATCCGAACAGTTTTTGGGAACCGGGGCCTGGCATCGGGAGCGCTTGGCTGCGTTGCTATTGGATGGGGAGGGCGTGCTGTGAAATTGAGTTTCAGCGCCGCAGACGAACAGTTTCGTGAGGAAGTCGCCGATTGGCTGCAGCAGAACCTGCAGGGCGAATTTGAACCCATCCGCTATCGGGGCGGCCCCGGTGATGAGCACATGTATCACCATGAACGCCACGCCTGGGAACAACGCATGGCCAAAGGGGGCTGGACCTGTGTGGGCTGGCCCCAGCAGTATGGCGGCCGCGGTTGCTCCATCGAACAGCAGGTGATCTTTTTTGAAGAGTATGCCCGTGCCGGTGGCCCGGGGCGGGTGGGTCACATTGGAGAAGGCTTGGCAGGCCCCACCATCATCGCCTTCGGCAACGAAGCGCAAAAACAAAAATACCTACCGGGTATTGTCAGCGGCAAGGAGCTCTGGTGTCAGGGCTATTCCGAACCCGGCGCCGGTTCAGACCTGGCCAATGTAAAAACCAAAGCCCGGTTTGATGAAGCCACACAACAATGGGTGATCAACGGCCAGAAAGTCTGGACCTCACTGGCGCAGGAGGCGGATTACTGCTTTGTGCTGGCCCGCACCGATCCTGATTCCCGTGCCCACAAAGGCCTGGGCTTTTTTCTGGTGAAGATGGATCAGCCCGGTATAGAAGTGCGCCCGATTCAGCAAATGACCGGCACCAGTGAATTCAATGAAGTGTTTTTTGACGATGCCGTGTGTGCTGCCGACGACATCGTAGGCGCCCCCGGTGAAGGCTGGAAGGTGGCTATGGGATTGCTGGGCTTTGAGCGGGGTGTCTCCACACTGGGCCAGCAAATGCAGTTCCAGAATGAATTTAATGAGATCGTCAAGATCGCCAAAAGTAATGGCGCAGCCCAGGACCCGGCCCTGCGCCAACGCATTGCCAAGGCCCACACCGAGTTGAAGATCATGCGTTACAACGCCATGCGCATGCTCTCCGGCCAGTCCGGCGGCGATGGTGCCCTGCAGCGTGAGGCGCTGATCTACAAATTGTTCTGGGCCAGCTGGCACCGGGAGCTGGGTGAGTTGGCCATGGATGTGTTGGGCCCACAAAGCCAGATATTGGAAGCGGCACCCTATCAACTGAGCCGCCTGCAGGCCATGTACCTGTTCGTGCGCTCGGACACCATTTACGGCGGCACCAATCAGATCCAGCGCAACATTATTGCCGAGCGCGGCTTGGGCATGCCCAAAGAACCGCGTTTATAACAACGCGCTTACAACAACGCGCTTATAAAAACAGGAATTCAGTAGGAGAACCCATGGACATTCATAACCCAAGTTACGTGCCGGGCCACCAGTTACTGGCTGGTAAATCCGTGCTGATCACCGCCGCCGCCGGGGCCGGTATCGGTTTTGCAGCGGCCAAAAAGGCGGTGGAAGAAGGCTGCCGCGGTATTGTGTTGAGCGATATTCACGAAGGCCGCCTGCAACAATCCGTGCAGAAACTGAAAGACGAAACCGGGTTGGATGCTGTGTATGGCAAAGTGGGCAACGTGGCCCAGGAAGATGACGTGCAGGCCCTGATTGCCTTTGCCGAACAGCAATTGAATGGCGTGGACGTGTTGATCAACAACGCCGGGCTGGGCACCAGCCGCACCCTGGTGGAAATGGACGACGACGAATGGTTCAAAGTGATCGATGTCACCCTGAACGGCACCATGCGCATGACCCGCGCCATGATGCGCACCATGAAGGCAAGAGGGCAGGGCGGCGTGATAGTCAATAACGCCTCGGTGTTGGGTTGGCGGGCGCAAAAAGAGCAAAGCCATTATGCCGCCGCCAAGGCCGGGGTGATGGCCCTGACCCGATGTGCCGCGTTGGAGGCCGCCGAGTTCGGTGTGCGCATCAATGCAGTATCACCCTCGCTGGCGGTACACCCCATGCTGAAAAAATCCGCCCCTGCGGATTTGTTGGCGGAACTGGAAGGCCGTGAGGCCTATGGACGCGGTGCTGAAACCTGGGAGATCGCCAACATCATGATGTTCCTGGTATCGGATTACTCCAGTTATATGACCGGGGAAATCCTGTCCTGCTCCAGCCAACACGCCTAACCACGGCAACCGAAAAACCGTAGGAGAGATCATTGTGACCACCGTATTTAAATCCCCCCTCGATCTGGAAGCCGCCGTGGGCCAGAACCTGGGCAGCAGTGAATGGCTTACCATCGACCAGGCGCGCATCAACTTGTTTGCCGATGCCACCGGTGATCACCAGTGGATTCATGTGGATCCGGAAAAGGCCAAGCAGGGCAGCTTTGGCTGCACCATTGCCCACGGCTACCTCACCCTCTCGCTGGTGAACCTGTTCCTGCCACAAATTGTGGACGTGCAGGGCATCAGCATGGGCGTGAATTACGGCTCGGACAAACTGCGCTTTCCCGCCCCGGTAAAAGTGAACTCCCGGGTGCGCGGTGTGGGTGAACTGATTGCCGTAGAACAGGTGAAAAATGCAGTGCAGGCGGTGATTCGCGTCACCGTGGAAATCGAAGGGGAAGACCGGCCCGCCTGCGTGGTGGATACCATCTCCCGTTACTACCCTGCTTGAAAAGAATCCCATTTAATATAAACACAGGAATTTCCCATGCGTGAAGCTGTTATCGTCTCAACCGCCCGAACTGCCCTGGCCAAATCATTCCGTGGCGCTTTCAATGATACCGAAGCACCCGCATTGGGTGGCGCCACCGTAAACGCGGTGGTGGCCAAAGCCGGTATCGATCCTGCGTTGGTGGAAGATTGCGTGTTCGGCGCCGCCGCCCAACAGGGCACCCAGGCCTATAACCTGGGCCGCCTCTGCGCCGTGGCCGGTGGCCTGCCGGAAACCACCGCAGGCATGGCCATTGAGCGCCAGTGCTCCTCCGGTTTGATGTCCATTGCCACGGTGGCCAAGGCCATCATGTGCAACGAATACGACGTGGCCATCGGCGGCGGTGTGGAATCCATCTCCCTCACCCAGAACAAACACAAAAACACCTATCGCAGCGTATCCAAAACCGTTACCGGCATTGATCCCACTGCCTATATCCCCATGATCGAAACCGCCGAAATCGTAGCGCAGCGGTATGGTATCTCGCGCCAGGCGCAGGATGAATACTCATTGCTGAGCCAGCAGCGCACGGCAGCGGCACAACAAAACAACCTGTTTGCCGACGAAATCATTGCCATGACAGTGAACAAGGCCAACTTCAACAAAGAAACCAAAGAGACCAGCTTTGAAGAAGTCACCATCACCCAGGATGAATGCAATCGCCCCAGCACCACGCTGGAAAGCCTCACTGCATTAGAACCGGTATGGAAAGACGGCAATTGGGTGAAGCAAGGCAAATTCATCACCGCTGGCAATGCATCCCAACTTTCCGATGGCGCCTCGGCATCGTTGTTGATGGACAGCAAAATGGCCGAAAAACTGGGCCTGAATCCACTGGGTGCCTATCGCGGCGTGGCAGTTGCCGGCTGCAAGGCGGATGAGATGGGCATCGGGCCGGTGTTTGCCGTGCCCAAACTGCTGGCACGCCACGGCCTAACCGTGGACGACATCGGCCTGTGGGAGTTGAACGAAGCCTTTGCCTCACAGGTATTGTACTGTCAACAAAAACTGGAAATTGACCCGGCCAAAATGAACGTAAACGGTGGCGCCATCTCCATCGGCCATCCCTTTGGCATGAGCGGCGCCCGCATGGTGGGCCATGCCCTGCTGGAAGGTAAGCGCCGCGGTGTGAAGTATGTGGTGATCACCATGTGCATTGGCGGCGGCATGGGGGCTGCGGGGTTGTTTGAGGTTTATTGATTAGGAGCTCTTCAATTAGAAGAGGACATTCAACTCCTGTATTAATGGAGTTGAATGTCACCGATTGCCCAGCCCCAAGGCTTTTTGCGCCCTGGCGGAAGGGGCCAGCTTTACCAGATCATTCAGCACTCCTTCCAGTCCGCCATAAACGGAGATCCGGTCGATGCGTGCTGTGACTTTTTCCAGTGCTTCCAGCTCCTTCAGGCGCATTAACACAGGGTTGTTTTCCATCATTTTGGCCGTGTTATGCAGTGATCGCATGGCCTGAGTTTCCTCGCGGCGTTTGATCAGATTGGCTTCGGACTCTTTTTGTGCCTCCACTACCTGATTCAGGATCTGCTTCATATCACCCGGCAGAATGATATCTTTCACACCCAAACTCACCATCATTACACCGTAGTCGGCGAAGGTGGATTTGGCACCTACTGTGATCGCATTGTTCAAGCTGTCCTTGTCTTCCAGTAGTTCGTCTAAAGTGCGGGTGCCCACGCTCTCCCGCAGCCGAAGCTGCAGCTCCCGGTACACAAAGCCTGCGTAGTCATTCACCTTCAATGCGACGGTTTCCGGATCGTTGATACGGTAACTGCCACTTAGGTTAACGCGCAGGCTTACCCGGTCTTTGGTCAGGATGTCCTGGCCACCGACTTCAACGGACTGCAAGCGCAGATCCAGCAATTTCACCGCTACGGAACGATTGTATTTCCAATAGCCGTAACTACCTGCCAGCAATAATTTTTGCAGGCGACCATTTACCAGCAATAGGCCTACGTGTTCATCAGGCACTTCCGTGTAGTAAATGGAAGATGCAAAATTTTTGCTTTTGCCGATCTTTGCACCGCGGCTTAACAGATCCAGCAGATTATCGTCGATGGAATACTCGGTACTGATGTCCAGGATCTCCACGCGCACATCTTCCACCCCTTTCCAGGCGGCCATAAAGGTGCCGGGTGCAAGGACATCAACCAGATGTCCATCCCGATACAACAGGCCGATCTGCTTATCTGCCACCTCGAATACGTCGAGATAAGGCTTCAGTTTTTGACCTTGAGTATTCAGTAGGAACTTGGCCTGCGGATGTTCAAACAGTACCTGGCTCAGGTCAAAGGTTTCCAGGCGCAAGTTGCCGCTCAGCGTGTTCACCCGATGGCGACCTGCCTCTAAAACAGTTTCAAAACGGTTGCGGCGGAATAGTAAAACCCGCTCATTATCTGCAACATCTATGGTTTTCCATAGCAACATGGTACTTCTCCTTATACTGCTTCCTTTCAAATAGGGTGAGGCCCACCCGAGCACACAGAGGCTAAAGATTTAGGGAGGGCAGGGCGGACTATCCAGAGGCTGTCATTAATGCGGGCCGGCAGTCAGTATCCCTGCGTGGCGACGCACAACTTTCAACTTTAATAGTTGCCGTGCCGGCCCAGCCATCCAAAGCGGCTGCATGGTCGGCGCTTCGCTGCTGTCACAGCCGTCCGGCACATAAGTTGCCGGTTGCGCTATGGCTGCAGCTGAGCCATGGGCCTCGTTTAGATTTCAACAAGGGTACTAGCCTTGTGGGGAGTTGAACCCCAGGCTCTCGCCTTTACCAGAGTCGTTTGATAGACGACGGTAACTAGGGCAGGATTTGAACCTGCGACCCATCGATGATTAGTCGATTGCTCTACCCAACTGAGCTACATAGTTATCTTCAAGTGTTCGGCACAGATCGGTACGCATTACATCATGGATGCTTGCGCCAGGCTGCTCTACAGAAACAGCTCCGCTAATCAGGCCAACGGCTTAAAGTCTTGTTTATCGAGTGGTTCCACATTCACCTGCCAGCAGTGTTTAGCGAGTTGTTTCAAGCCGATATTGGCACCGGTTAGTTGCTTCACCACGTCGATATTGGTGCGTAGATGCTGACTTAGTTCCAGGGTAGTGAAATGCCCACCCTGACCCAGCACCAATGGTAGAATCAATTGATCTGCCAAATGCTCACACACCACCGCTTCGCTGCTTAAATAATTGCGCATGGCCTTGATGGCCTTGCCTGCTACCCGCTCCGCGGTTATTGCCTTGGCGCCGGAGGCTTCAAACACGGCTGTCAGCTCCGGCATCTTCAGGCGCAGGGACACAATGTTGCCTGGCCCGATTGAGCGCACAAGCTTCTGCTGTAGATCCGCTTTGGGCCAATAGCAGCGCTTATGCACCTGTTCCAGCTCTCGCGCCGTTACATGCGCAGGAATATTGGCAGACACGGCCACCGCCTGTTGCTCACTGATTTCGCCCCGTTGTGCTAAGGCCAACGCTCGAATCGTTCCTGCAGGATGTATTCGCACCCTCCAGGCTCCACCTCCGGAAGGATAAAACCCATAACGTTCCAGTTCCAACTCTGTGGCCCAACCCAGCTCAGCCAAAACCGGTAGAAAGCTGTGGTTAATGAAATCAACAGAGGGCGCCATGTCATTGTGCGTACCCCCTTCCAGATACAGCTCGCTCACGCCCCGGCTCAGGGCCAGGGGTAGAAAGACTGTTTGGAACACCAGCGTTGTGCTGCCAGCGGAACCTACTGCAAAGCGATATTCGCCGGGTTGCACAGAGCCTGGTGTAAAGGTCACCTTTTGTGAGCCCAGCTTATCCCCGGATACCTGGGCATTGCAGATGGCTTGCGCTGCACGCAGGCAGGTCAGGTGTTGCCGCAGCAAACCGGGTTTAGCTCGTCCAGCGCGAATATTCTCAATTCGCACCGTTTGGCCGTTACACATGGCCAGGGTCAGAGCAGTCCGAAAAATTTGCCCGCCGCCTTCACCTTGAGATCCGTCTATAACAATCACAATGTTTTCCTCTTAATCTATTCTTCGGTGCCAAATCAAACGGCCATCCCCTGGCCAATCCAACATCCTGTCCGCACCTTCAACCTTTTACACACAATACCTGCTTTAGGGTGTACACAACTT
The DNA here is from genome assembly GCF_003671475.1 of Ketobacter sp. GenoA1. Classification (NCBI taxonomy): domain Bacteria; kingdom Pseudomonadati; phylum Pseudomonadota; class Gammaproteobacteria; order Pseudomonadales; family Ketobacteraceae; genus Ketobacter; species Ketobacter sp. GenoA1. Next base: position 242,044 of record NZ_RCHM01000032.1, read on the forward strand.
CCACCAGATCCTTTTGCGCCGCCATTACCTGATCAATGGGCTTGTAGGCTGATGGGGTCTCATCAATCACCCCGGCATCCTTACGGCACTCTACATCTGCGGTGGCCTGGCGGTGTTCTTCCAGAGACACCAGCTTCTTTGCTTGGGTTCGTGACATCACCCGACCTGCGCCGTGGCTGCAACTACAGAAGCTTTCCGCGTTACCCAGGCCGCGCACGATAAAGGATTTGGCTCCCATGCTTCCTGGGATAATCCCCATTTCACCCAGGCGTGCACGCACTGCGCCTTTTCGGGTTACCAGCACATCTGCACCGTAGTGATGCTCACGGGACACATAGTTATGGTGGCAATTCACCGCTTCCATGCGGGCCTCAAACTCCAACCCTAGTGTTGTGCGCACTGCGGCAATTACCCGCGCCATCATCACCTCGCGGTTGATACGGGCGAAGTGCTGAGCCCATTCCACCGCCTCAACATATTCGTTGAAGTGATCGGTTCCTTCCGGCAGATAGGCCAGATCGGAATCAGGCAAATGAATATGCCAGCGTTCCATATCCTTTTTTGCCAACTCGATAAAATGGGTACCGATACGATTTCCCACACCGCGTGATCCGCTGTGAAGCATTAGCCACACGCTATCCTGCTCATCCAGGCACATCTCAATAAAATGGTTGCCTGTTCCCAGGGTTCCCAAATGCTTTATGTTGTTGGTGTTCTTCAATAACGGATGCTTCTCCTGCAGTACATCGAATTGCTTCGCCAGCGGCACCCATCCATCCATTACATCATTGGGTACGTTTTCCCAAGCACCCTTATCACGCACTCGGCCACGGCCCGAGGTGCGTCCATGGGGCACTGCGCGTTCAATGGCAGTGCGCAACGCGCTCAGGTTATCCGGTAATTGTGTTGCGGTCAGGCTGGTCTTGACCGCCATCATTCCGCATCCAATATCCACACCCACTGCTGCTGGTATCACAGCGCCCAAGGTAGGCACCACGCTACCGATGGTGGCTCCTTTACCGAGATGTACGTCCGGCATTACGGACACCCATTTATGAATAAAGGGCATACGGGAAATGTTCTTCAATTGCTGTCTGGCCTGATCTTCAAAGGGCACACCCACGGTCCAGGACTTGATGGGTACCCCACCGTCATGCATGACTTCATATGTTTGATTTTCCATGACGCTTATCCTTCTTTTCGTTTTATCTACTTGGTTATACCCAAAACATTGCGAATGGAGTGCCAAAATCGGCTTTTCTTGAAAAACAATTTATAAGCTATTGTTTATAATGGGATTATTCTCTTTGTGAGCGGTGGTGTTCAGCGCTCGGGAATCCTGCATAATCAAAAAATACTATCCAAATAGATAGCTATCTAATATTCTAGATACCATGAAAACGGTAGTAATCAGTATATTGGGCACCACAATGGATCGGCGCGGCAAGGGCGACAAGCGTTGGGATAAATGGCGCCCCACTATTTCAATGTGCCAGCACGATGACCTGCTTATCGACCGGCTGGAACTGCTATTCGATAACCACTCTATAGGTTTAGCTCGCCAAGTTACCGAAGACATTGCCCGTGTATCACCGGAAACCGAAGTGGTGTACCACAACGTCAATTTCCGCGACCCCTGGGACTTTGAAGGTGTCTACAGTGCGTTACTGGACTTTGCCCGCGCCTATCCATTTCGGCATAGCAAGGAACAATACTTGGTTCACATCACCACCGGTACTCACGTAGCGCAGATCTGCTTGTACCTGCTTACAGAGGCGGGTTACCTGCCGGGCAAATTGCTGCAAACCTCGCCCGCTCCCCGCAACAGCGATGCGGCCGGACAATATCAGGTCATTGATCTGGACTTGTCCCGCTATGATCAGATCGCTTCCCGCTTCCAGAAGGAGCATCAGGAAGGTACCGTTTACCTCAAGGGCGGCATCGAAACCAATAACCGCGCCTTCAACACTATGATCGAACAGCTGGAAAAGGTGTCTATCCGCTCCCAGGAGCCCATCCTCCTAACCGGCCCCACTGGAGCCGGCAAATCCCAATTGGCGCAACGTGTGTATGAGCTGAGAAAGCAGCGGGGTAAGATTGACGGCAAGCTTGTGGCGGTTAACTGCGCTACCCTGCGGGGTGAAAATGCCATGTCCACCTTGTTCGGACACAAGAAGGGGGCTTATACCGGAGCTGTGTCTGAGCGACCCGGGTTGTTGAAGGAAGCTCATAAAGGCCTTTTATTCTTGGATGAAATCGGTGAGCTTGGCTTGGATGAGCAAGCCATGCTGCTGCGCGCCATTGAAGATAAAATGTTTATGCCTTTGGGATCAGATCGGGAAGTAAGTAGCGATTTTCAACTGATTGCAGGTACCAACAAAGACCTGACCTTGTTGTCCCGACAGGGTGAGTTTCGTGATGATCTGTTGGCCCGTATTGATCTGTGGACCTATCAATTACCCTCATTGCAGGAGCGCATAGAAGACCTGGAACCCAATATCGATTACGAAATTGAAAAGTTCGCTAAGCGTTCCGGTTATCTCATGAGTTTTAATAAGGATGCACGCAAACGATATCTGGCATTTGGCCGCTCTGCCGAAGCCACCTGGGCTGCCAACTTTCGGGATCTGAATGCCAGTATTACCCGCATGGGAACACTGGCAGATGGTGGGCGCATTACCCTGGATGTGGTGGAAGATGAGATCAAACGGCTAAGACGGAAATGGCAGCAGGGAGTGGACCAGGGTAGTAATCCAAGAAGAGTTTTAGAGCCGTTGCTTGGGATCGAGACAGTCGATCAGATGGATTACTATGATCAGGTGAAACTGTTGAATATTGTTGAGGTGTGCCGTGCCTCCGACTCGATGGCAGAGGCGGGAAGGAAGTTGTTTAACGTCAGTCGGGCACTAAAGAAATCAAATAACGACTCACATCGTGTTAAACAGGTTTTGGATCGTTATGGGTTGGATTTCGGAGCTGTGAAGGCCTTTTCAGAACATCAATAGAAAAGGTTCAAGCCCCCAGCAACGATCCGGAAAGTAAGATTAGCTAAAATATACTGAGTATCGCAAAACCCAAAACCATACCACCAAACCAGAAGCTGGTGTCTTTGAAATTAAGCAGAATAAAGACCAAACCGATTGGCCAGAAAAACAAAGAGCCCAGGCCCTAAACTGTGGATTTTTGAAAGGCTATGGCAAGCACAAAAAATATAGGAAACCAAAAGAATAGCAAAACCAACCCAGTCTGAAGCTGATTCAATAAAACTCATACTGCCTACCCCAACTATTATTAGGCGATCTAAATGACCTTGTCGGTACTAACTACGTATAGGTACTAACTAAATGATAGCGCAGTTCGCTAAATTATCTCTTTTTCTACTGATACCCAGAATGGCGAATTTAAAAGGTCTATAAATTTGGATTCATCTTCAATTAGCCGTGCAATCGCTTTAAGGGAGGATTCATCCTGGCCGATGGAGGCCAAAGTCTCCATAGACTCAAACCAAGCTTCACCCACGCCATCGTACATTTCGGGGCCACCCCTGGATGCCCTCAGCGCAGCGCTTATTGCGTTGTCCACAGAGTGTGACTGAACATATCGCTTAATTTTCAGATCATCTTTGAGTGTCTTGATTAGCTCGGCATGATGATTCTCCCAATAATCGAAGAACTCTTCCCTGCTGATCCCTTGCTTTCTCTTGATGCAAATCGTCGTCTTAACCATTGCTAACACCTATTCATGCTCATGACATACTGCTTCAATATTGTGGCCATCCGGGTCCAGAACAAAGGCACCGTAATAGTCTGCATGATAATGCGGCCTGACTCCCGGAGCCCCGTTATCACGGCCACCTGCTTCCATGGCGGCGCTGTAAAACGCGTCCACCAGCGCCCGGGTAGGTACCCGAAATGCTACATGGATGGGAGGGGAGTTTGGGGTGCCTGCACTGATCCAAAAGTCGGGTTTGGGCGGCTCACCGAATCCAGCGACATCGGTGTGCTTGGTCACCGAAGCAGGCAGCTCCATTATTAGCGTATAACCGATAGGCGAGAGGGCCGCCTGATAGAATTGCTTGCTCTTCTCAAAATCGCTAACACTGATTCCCATATGATCAATCACGATATTGGCTCCTTAATTTCATCCATTGCTATTCTCATTTCAAAGCTGGTTATAAAAGACTTAAATATATATCGCTTTGCTCCAATATCAGTCTTCTAATCTACACATCAACGCCTTTATCATATAGGGTATCATCAGGAGACCCACTATTTTTTATGCTTGTCATGTATCAACCGTACTATTTCATCTTCGCCAAGGGGGTTCTTGTTTTTTACAGATAAGCTATCGTGCCATTCATCGCGGAAGTTGCTTTGTATCTTCCAGTTTAGCAGTAGGGTAAAAGACATAGTTAGTAACGCACCAAGGCTCGCCAATGCCATATCTTTATGGGCATCCCACACATCACCTTGTGTGCCCAGATACGCAACACCTAGATCCCCGCCAAACATCTCTGCGGCACCCCATTCGAACAACTCAAACATCATTGAAGCTGCCATGGTAAGTTCCAAAGGGAAAAAGTAAGACCAAAACCCTTTCGAATCAGCAATTCTGCAATATAGCTCCCTTACCGGATATGCCAAAAGGACACCAAATAGAAAATGGACCGCCCGATCAAAATGATTTCTGCTCCACCCCATATATTCGTTCAAACTAAACCCAAATACATCTACAAAAAACTCGTCGTAGGGGACTTCTGCATACGTAAAATGTGCCCCAATTTCATGCAAGCACATAAAGATAAATATAAGCGTGTATGAAATTCTGGAAAGAGGGAACCTTTTATATGACAAACCAAGAACTATAGCGAATACCAGAACAAGGGCATTCTCCAAAGCCCAATCGCTCCGATCGTGAGGTGAAACGGCTAGAACCAAAAACACAACCCCAAAGATTAGTGCTAGTATCCCTAAATACTTACGATGTGACATATACATAAAATTTCTATCTCTATGCCCTGGTGTTCCCCACCAGAAATTACCCCTGCGACTCATACTGATTCGGATCTTATTAGTCGTCAGATAGTCAATATGAGCCTGTGATCGATCGCGATCTGCGCTAAGCCTTCTTAATAACTCTAATTAGAAATAGCAATATAACAGCGCCAATCGTGGCCATGACGATAGAGCCTAATAGCCCACCTGTCGTTATGCCAAGCAAGCCGAACACAAAACCACCTATTACTGAACCAACGATGCCTACAATTATATTACCTATCGCACCAAACCCTTTTCCTTTCACAATAATGCCAGCAAGCCATCCAACCAGCGCGCCAACTACTAAAAATATTATCAAGCTTATGATATCCATGTTGCCTCCAGTGTTACTTTTTAACGAGAAGATAGATGCCCACAACAAAACTGACTGCACCAGCAATGTAGAAAGTCATTACCTTATCGGTATCTGAACCTGTAACCGCTTGTGTGATTTGTGATCCGAAAGAACCAGATAATTGATACCCCCATACCGCAAGACCAATCCCAAGCACAGCGAGAGCGATACCAATAATATTCATTGTAGATCGAGAACCCATTGCCATGTTGATCTCCTGTTCTTGGTTTATCGGATTGTTATAGCTATTTGCTGATTTCGCTTGTCACGTTTGAATCGAGTATTTCAGTAACATCATTGCTTGTTCCAGTATATTCTGATCTGTTTGGTTTCTTGTGAGCCAGAATCAATTCATCCCGGCTCAATAGTGCCTCGCCACCATTAGTATCCTCTTTTGCTGTTGTAACATACAGCGAAGGCTGGATTTTCTCTGTTGTGGTTGTTTGATTCCCTAAGTTTTCAAAAACAGGTTATTTGGGTAGATGTTTTTTTCATATTACCGGTATATAGATAATACGTGCCTTATCCCTGATCCGCCATAGCCGGGGCTTATGCCCATTATCTCAAGATTGCCTGGCCTTTGGCTCCATAGCGGAGAAACCCTAGCGAGTCGGTATCTAAGAGGATGAATCAATTACTTCGGTATAAATGACTGCTACCAGATTTTCATTTATTTTGACCACTAGATTCGGCGTCGCTTTCGAATGTGCTATTGGCACAGCGCGAAATCACCGGAGATTAATTTAGGGATTTCATTAGGGTAGCTGGATAAGCTGGGATTGGTTTTCATATGAGCTAATGAATACACTTCACCATGGTTAACGATCAGCTCAGTGCGGATCTGCACGCTGGGTGGTGTGGGGGCTGAGGGAGAGCGCCCGTCGGCTACCGATTTCGCTATCCACTAGAATAAATTATCATCGGCTTCAATTATTAATGATATTGGTGTTGTATATAAGTGATTATGTGCACCATCTTCATTTACGATTAAGTTGTCACACAATTTGTCCAGATCACCGCAAGACAACTCCAAATTTAGCCAACGATCCCGAGATATTTCTACATTACTTTGGCCTTGAGTGATCTTTATTCGCATCCCCTTCAACAACTCATCGTACGGTGCTGGCCGACCAGACACCGCTGCCGGATACTCAGCAAACTGGTTCGCGGAAGCAGCCATAGTTCTAACTCGTTCGCTGAGTTCCGTGAGGGCGCTACGTGTATCTATCACCATTGGGTCTTGCTTAGCTGAATATAGTATTCGCATGGCATCCTCACCTAACGCCTGCATCATGGGAAAAACGGAGTGGAGCCAATATGTGGTAAAGTGCGCGCAGTTGGCTTCCTGTGCATGCGATGTTGTTAGCTGCATTGCAACACAATTTTACCACTTACTGTCCCAGCCTCTAAAAGCTCATGCGCTTTGTAAGCTTCCTTCAGTTTTACCTTTTCCCCTACAATTGGTTTGATCTTTCCCTCTTCTAGTAAAACAACTAAGGAAGATAAAGCCTCTCGATACCAAAGGATGTCTTTCTTTGACTCAGCAGGTAGTGCGCAAAGATAAACTTTTTTACCATCCGGCATAGCTTTTAATAGTGCCAACTGGATTACGCCATATATCATTGGAACTATTCCACCAAAGCTATTTCCAGCAAACCCATAACTCACTACCGTACCACCGCTCTTAACAATGCTATAGCTACGACGAAGATTATTTCCCCCAATGGGGTCAAATGCGGCATCAATACCTTTTGGATATTTTGACTTTATGAATTCAACGAAATCATCTGATTTATAATCAATAGGAATGGCGCCCAACCCTCTAACTAATTCATGTTTTTGCAAAGAAGCTGTACCAAATACATTCGCGCCTGACAAAATAGCCAACTGAACCAAAGCGGAACCAACCCCTCCTGCTGCTGAATGAACCAGAATATTTTGTCCAGTTTTGACCTTTGCCTTCTTATATAAGATGCAGTAAGCAGTTAAGTAATTAAGAACCAGACTGCAAACATCTGAAGAATCCAAATGATTCGGATACGGGACAACAAACTTAGATGGAATACACAAATACTCAGAATAACACCCGAAATATGGGTTCAAGCCTACAACGCTATCACCCTTTTTAAAATCAGTAACCCCATCACCTATTTCGTCGACCGTACCAGAAAAATCATATCCTGGAATGAATGGCGGCTTAGGTGCAAGCGGATATCCGCCTCGCTGGGCCATAACATCAGAGTAGCCAACACCAGCAACTGTTATTTTTACTCTTATCTCATTGGGTTTTGGCTCGGGTGCTACCCCCTGAACAATCTCTAAAACTTCAGGTCCACCGTGCTTTTTAACAACGACTTGAAGATTATTCTTCACATAGACTCCATTTTCTCGATTTCAGCTAACGCTAACAGCAGAGACGCAGCTATGCTGCGTCCTGCTGCCTGTTTTTGTTAGATTTAGTCATATTTCTTCCAGTTACCTACAAGCCACTTGCTTACATTTTTATGGCTTCGAGTGTCACCGGGAAGATGTTCCTTGATCAGTTTTTCGGTTTTTATTCCAGAAGCCTTGTTTTTAAAATTGTGTGTCTCGGCGAACCGATTTATAAAGGCTAAAACTTCATAACCCTCGTTGCGGTTTAGAAGAGTGCTATCTGGTTTGCCAGTCACTTTAGGATCATCAGGGGCGATCGCCGTCCATGAGTAGGTGTATTTCAAGTCCGATTTCGAAAGTAAGGGCATAGTTGCCTCCTTGTTTTTTTGCGCTGGGTAAAAATCTAACAGTGTGATAGTACGGACCCTTCGGTCCGTATATTCACTTTTTAGCTGTGACTTACCAACGCACCTCGACACTACGGACCTCCATACGGTTATACGCAATAACTGAAGCATGACCAGAATTACCAGATATTGACATACTGGAAACATGATATTGATATTCAGTGCCAAGCTGTGTTTGAGCAAGAGACTTAGCTTTTTGCGCTGATTCTCCATTTAGGAAAACCACAGATATGCCAACTGCTAAAATCAATAAAGCGGCACCAGCAATATAGGCTGATTTAGGTTTGTCCGTTTTGTAGCCCTCATTTGCCAAAAGCTTTAATGATTCTGGTGTTGATAGCTGAATGTGAACCCAAACAAGCACACCTATAAGCACCAGCCCAAAAATAAAGGAGCCTAACATGGACAAAGCATTAAGCTTTATTTGTGTTACCAGTAGGCTAATAGGAGTAATAAACGGTATAACCAAGATCAGACCTATAAAAGCCACAACAGCGAAGGCGCTGAACCAGCGAACAACTCGAGCAGTTTTTACGCCACCTTTCATTAGAAATATTCCTGCTATGACCGCAAATATATTGAAGCTTGAGGAATAGCTCATTTCGTTCGCAATACAATAGGCCATAACACCAATATCAATAATGCCTATGGTCAGCAAGACGAGTCCGGCTTTTCTAAATGGGTTGATTCTATGTTCCATGCACATTTTCTCGATTACAGCTAACGCCTCGATCACCGGGCCAGTGTAGTGGAGCATATATTATGGTAAAAGAGCGTAGCGATACCATAATATATGTGGAGCGTAACTGGCTCCGCGTGCATCGAATTGTATGGTTCAATTCCCCTGAATTCGATAAAGTGAGACCCGTAACTTGTGCCACCAAGTTACCGGATCTGTAGCCCGATGCATGGTAGGTTTTTCGAAACCGTTAACAAGTGTGGGCGCAGATCCGACCCGATTTTTAACTCGAACAGTCGAATGGGCCTCAGAGCCCGAATTTAGCAAGGATGAGTCACTATGACAAACCCTAAAGAGCGAGCGGGAATTAATGTCGGCGTAGACGTCGGTAAGTTTCAATTGGACATTCATATCCTGGAAAGAGACCGGTATTTCTCGGTAGAGAATTCCCCTTCCGGCATCAAGGAAGCCATCAAGGTTATCAGCCGATTCAAAGTGTCCAGGATTGTACTGGAGGCCACTGGGCGATATGAGTTGGAGTTCGCCACTGCTGCATTTGAAAAGGGCCTTCCTGTCTGTATCGTCAATCCTATTCGGGTACGAAAATTCGCCCAAGCAGACAATCAGATTGCCAAAACCGACAAACTGGATGCCAAGGTGATCGCCCGTTTTGCTTCGGCGATGAAGCCTGAGCTCAGCACCCACAAAGGCAAAAATATTAGGTTAATCAAAGACCTAATATGCCGCCGCCGTCAACTGGTTGAAATGCGAACCCAGGAATACAATCGAGCAAAAATCATGGGCTCTAAAATTGAGCGCTCCTGTAATCGCATCATCAAATCACTCAATCTCGAAATCGAGTGGACGGAGAAACACTTGGCCAAAGCCGTTGAGCTTCAAGAAGAATGGTCCCAACGAAAAGAGATTCTTCTCAGCATGCCTGGTGTGGGCGATACCCTCGTTTACACATTGCTTGCCGATCTGCCAGAGCTGGGTGAACTCTCGAATAAACAGATTTCAGCCCTGGCTGGCTTAGCGCCGATGAATCGTGATAGCGGCAATCTCAAAGGTAAACGGCGTATTAAGGGCGGTCGTCATACAGTGAGAACAACGCTCTTTATGGCGACCTTAAGTGCGATCCAATGCAATCCAATTTTAGGCGGCTTCTATCGCCATCTGGTTAAGCAGGGTAAGCACAAAAAAGTTGCGTTAACCGCTGTGATGAGAAAGTTCATCACCATATTAAATTCAATGGTTAAACAGAATGAGTTATGGGCGCACTGAGATTTAATTGGGGCTATTGACACCACAGTCACTTGTTATGCATTTGATTCATTTAAACTGAGACTATGCATCTAGATAAAATCCCGTAATCAGTGCCAGAACGAATAAAAATAGGCCAAACCCAAATGTCCTTGTGATATTCGATGTGTAGCTACCTATAGTCCACCTTTTACGAGTTATGTCTTGCTCCTTCGATTCAAAATATATCTCGTTGTGCTGAAACGAATCAGCATTAAGATCTTTTGAATTTCCTGCCATGAAGGGGAGGTTTAGCAGCAGCATAGATGACAAAAATATTGACACTAAAAAGAAGACTAATGAGGCAGACGCACAACCAATGGCCACATGAGACACGCCATCTCTCTCTTTGAAAATCAAACCCAATGCTGATATCGCTATGGTTTCTACACCAACAAGCCATTTGTTCCAGTCAACAAGAAGCTTAATTATCTCCTTTTTATCAGAATCATCCATTTTTTCTATCTCTCTAAAAGCCAGTTCGATCGTAACCGTCCGGCAAACCCATCTGGATAAGCCTGCTTAGCTGCTTGACCATAGTGTCCACTAAAAAATAAGTGGACACTACTATGGATAATATAAGAGAGAGCTCACTCCCCGCACCCGCTAAGGGA
>NZ_RCHM01000033.1:0-708 GCF_003671475.1 Ketobacter sp. GenoA1
GCATGATCCTTATGCGTATCTGAAGGATGTATTGACCCGGCTGCCGACTCAGCCAGCTAGCCGTATCGGCGAGCTGTTACCTCATGGATGGGGTGCGCCTACAAAAGGGTAATCGCCGGACGCTTACGTTCGATCTACAAGTCAAATAAGTTGACTTTGCATAACGCAGAGGTTACGGGCGCGGACCGTCATTTAGAACACCTTACTAAATTTGATTGCCACTTAGCACTCAAACTCAACCACCTTGCGATCTAGCCTAACTGAAGAAACGAACGATCCGATTTCTTTATGGTATTCGTCATTTTCAAATCTCTGGAAAGCATTTTCATCCGAAAAGGTGCCGATAAACACAATATCATATGCCGATTCATGTTGAGATTCGTTAATCCCAACTTCAATTTCTTGCAGCGAATCAACCGTATTTTTCATGGAAAGCAATTTCCCCTTCATCTCCTCGGCACACGCTGGATCAGCCAACTTCCACATCGAAATCCTTTTAATCATTTAGCAATCCTTACTACAAGTGAAGGGGCGCTTGGTGTTCCCCACAAAAAGTAGACACTCTAACTATGCAGCCATAGCAGCTGCTTCCTCATATTCAACGGGGCTTACCCCATCGTTTGCTGAGTGCCTTCTCTTACGGTTATAAAATATCTCGATATAGGCAAATATACCCGATCTAGCCTCATCAATCGTCCGGTAATTCTT
>NZ_RCHM01000034.1:0-3232 GCF_003671475.1 Ketobacter sp. GenoA1
GGGGTTCTAGGGATTTTCCGTCCAAAAACGACAAAGTGCTCTGGAAGCCCCGCCATCTATGGCCTCCAGAGGGGTATTACTTTTTCCATATCCCTATTTTGGCTCTGATTGGGTAAGATTTGGCCTTTTTAGGCTAAATCCATGGCATTCGAAGAACGTGTTCAAATCTTGTCCGAGGCAGAACAAGAACAGTTTTATGGACCTCCCGCTTTCACCTCAGCAGACCAACGCTTCTTTTTCTCGCTGAACGATAAGGAACTGGCGATCGCTACAAGCCTACGTCACCGGGGTCAGCGCTACATGCTGGTTGTACTGCTGGGCTATTTCAAGGCCAAGCCGGCGGTGCTTCATCCCGGTTTCCACCAGATCAAGCAGGATCTCAAATACGTTTATCAAACCGTTCTACCAGGGCCGGGCTGTAGACCCTTTAATCTCACGCCAAAAGAGAACGAGCGGATTTACCAACGTATTTTCCAACTCTGCAACTACCAGCGCTGGAATGCCAAAGACCACGGAGCTGCGTTGAGCGCCTACTTATCCCAGCAAGCCAGAGCCTGGACGGCTCCAAGACACCTCTTCGATGCGGCCATTGAGTATTGTTCGAGACAGAAGATAGCGATCCCTGCCTACAGCACGCTGCAAAAGATCATCAGTCAAGTGGTGGGAGATGAACAGGAAGACATGGCCAACCGCCTTGAGCGTGCAATGTCACAAGATCTTAAGCATGCACTGGCGGATCTCGTAAACGGCGAAGGTGCACTACCGTTCCGGCAGTTGCGACAATCGGCTCGTAACTTCACTGGAACCGAACTTGAGAAAGAACTGGTTGTCTATCGCAACATCCAGCATTGGATGCCAGAAGTGGACCTGCTCTTGAGCATGCTTTCACTGTCGCAGAAAAATCAACAACACCTAGCGGAGAAAGTCGACTACTACGGCGCCAAACTGAAACGGCAAACCATAGGCAACCAACGGCTGTATTTGTTGTGCTATCTGCAAACGCGATGGCAACAAGCACTTGAACGTATTGCCGATGGTCTTGTGCATCATGTCAGGCAGACCAAACAGAAGGCAAAGGAGTACGCAAAGGAAGCGGTGTATCAGGATTGGCAAAAAGCGGCCAAAAATGTCAGCAAGGCGGCCGAAGTCCTCCATCTATTCATTGATGACGAAATTGATCTGCAACTACCGTTTGCAACAGTAAGACAAAAAGCACTGAACCTCCTGGCCAAAAAGGATCTGGAATCGGTATGTCTCTTCTTGAACGAGCAGCGGCGATCGGTCGATGAAGCCATGTGGCAATACTACGACGAGAAAGAAAGCCTGCGTAAAGGTTCACTGCGAGAGTTATTTCGATGTCTGCGCTTTGAAGGCAGCGATGGCACTCAGCACTTAGCGACTGCCTTGGCGAAAGCACAAGGCGAACTCGACACCCTAGCCCAATTGCAAACCGCCGATATCCGGTTTCTACCGAAAAAAGTACACGAATACCTGCTGGATCGTGACGGTAACATCCTGTTAGATCGTTATGAGTGGTTCCTCTATCAGCAGATTCCTGATCGCCTGAATGGCCAACTAACACTGCCTGAAGTCATTAAATACCGGGCGCTTGATGCTGATCTGATCGACGGGGAGCATTGGCGAAAACATAAATATACGCTGCTGCAACAGAGCCAGCTAACCGATTTGGCCAAAGAGCCTGAGAAACTTCTAAAGCAGATGGCCACTGAATTGGATACCCGTTTATTCGAGGTCGGTGAATATCTTGAACAGGAAGACAACCGGAATATCATCTTGCGCAATCCGCAGGGTAAACACTTCTGGCGCTTACCTTCGGCCAGCAAACATCATCTGGTCAACAATCCCTTCTTCCAGCAAATCCCTACAACGGGTGTCGCGGATGTACTGCGCATGGTGGATCGTGACACCGGCTTCATAGACTGCTTCGCGCATGTGCTGGGTTCCCAATCCAGAAGCCGTTCCCATGAATATGATTTGTTGGCAATTCTGGTCGGCAATGCAACCAATCAAGGCATTTACGGTATGGCACAGATCTCTGATCGTACCTATGATCAGCTCAGCACCATCCAGGCAAACTACCTACGTTTGGAAACCTTGAATGATGCCAACGACAACATCAATAACGCGACCGCCAAGCTGCCCATCTTCAGACACTACAACATCCAGGAGGATGTTTTACACGCAAGTGCCGACGGCCAAAAGTTCGGAGCCCGGCGCGAGACGTTCAAAACCCGTTACTCGTCGAAATACTTCGGTACACAAAAAGGCGTTTCTGCTATGAGCCTAATCGCCAATCATACCGCCATTAATGCCAGGGTAATTGGCGCCAACGAGCATGAATCTCACTACATCTTTGATTTGTTGATGAGCAATACGTCAGACATTATTCCGGATGTGCTCTCAACCGATACCCATGGTGTGAACCATGTGAATTTCGCGTTGCTCGATCTGTTCGGATACCAATTTGCCCCGCGCTATGCCCAGGTTGGTAAAGTGATCAATGACATGTTTGATGTCAAGGAAGACAAAGACCATAGAATACAGCTACGCTTGAAAAAGCCCATTAACACGCATCGAATTGCGCAGCACTGGGATACCATCCAACGGATCGCAGTATCGCTTAAACAACGGAAAACAACACAAGCCACCTTGGTGAGAAAGCTCTCGGGATACAAGCACAATCACCCGTTGCTGGAAGCCCTGACTGAATACAACCGCTTAGTGAAAGCGAACTATTTACTGTGCTACATCGATGATGCCAGTTTACGTAATTATGTTCAGCGCGCGCTGAATCGTGGAGAGGCCTATCACCAACTGCGTAGGGCAGTGAGCAGCGTAAATGGGGATCAGTTTCGGGGCAGTTCAGACGAAGAAATCCAGCTATGGAATGAGTGCGCTCGTCTAGTCACCAATGCCATCATCTATTTCAACTCCAGGATACTCAGTCAGCTGCTGACCAGCTTCGAATACCATGGAGACACCCATAGAATAGGAATCGTCAAACAGGCCTCCCCAGTGGCCTGGCATAACATTAACCTAAAGGGCACTTACCATTTCGAATTGAGCGAAAAATTGCCAGATCTAGAGGAGCTGATGTGCTCAATCGAGGGATATTTGCCCGTCAGCGAAAAGTAATACCCCTCTGGAGGCCATAGATGGCGGGGCTTCCAGAGCACTTTGTCGTTTTTGGACGGAAAATCCCTAGAACCCC
>NZ_RCHM01000035.1:0-1332 GCF_003671475.1 Ketobacter sp. GenoA1
GAGGGTCGGCAACGATTACTTCATTAAACAGCCAGATGGTCGTTTATTGGTCAGAATCAGATCCTGCGGTTTCAGTCCTCTTGAGTCCTTGCAAGTGTAGGTTTTCGTACAAAAGCGCTAACCTGCCATTTTCCTTGTGGAAGAACCTCCAAATTTGACAAGTTTGACCATAATTATAGCGAACCTTGGAGCTGTTTAAATTGCCCCTGGATCACCGCCTTTTCCTGAAGAATTGCTTTGTTCTCGTCGGTCAGATACGTCACTTTATCCTGTGTGGTTTTCAATTCGGTTTTGGTGGCCTCCAAAGCCTGTGATAACACGGCCACTTCCTTATCGACTTCTGCTTTCTGAACAGTGAGAGCAGATATTTTTTCTGCCAATTGCTCATTTTTATGCTGGTTTTTCCGGTTCTTCGTCATGGCGTCTTCAAGGTCGCGTTTCAGCTTCTGGATATCATCTACCTTTCCGTTTAGGTCCCTGTTTAGCGTTGCATTGGCCTGTTCAAGTTTATCGGCATTGTTTTCTAACTGCGCATTGGCATCCAACAGCTCGGACGATCTTGACTCGGCCTGGGTGAGCCGGTGTTGCAGATCCAGGATCTGGTCTTTCAATCCCTGGTTAACCGAACGAAATTGTTCGCGCTCCTGTTGACGATCTTCGGCTGTTCGCTGCTGGTAATGCTCGAAATGGTCACGGATATCCCGGTTTTCCTGCTTGAGTTCCGTGACGGTTTCTTTCAAATCGGCGGTCCGGGCAATAGCCTCGTCCCGTTGCATCTCTGCCTTGGTCAGGTTGATGCGTGTATCTTCCAGAGCCTGAGTTTTCTGGTCTACTTCGTTGGTAAGTTGCCCGATCTGGATTTCTAAATCTTTCTGGCGGGCAGTGAGCTGCGTAATCGCGTTGCTGGCGTCGTCGAGCTTTTTCCGGAGATCTTCATTCAGCCCTTTGAACTCCTGTCGGGCCTGCTCGATGCGGTGGTCGGCCATCTGCTGCACTCGTTCGTGGAGAGATTTCACGACCTCCACCAAGTCGCTCGGGAGTCCATTGGTATCGGCCGCGTCCCCGTTATCGGAACGCCAGCGCTTGAGTAGTGGCGCGATCGTGCTTTTGCTGCCGGTGCCCAAATGTTCTCGAACCCGATCCACCGTTGGCTCCTGGCCTTGAGCTTTGATGGCTTCGGCGGCTTTGGCGACATCGTGATATGTGACTCCGGCGCGGGCCATAGGAATTTCCTTTCAGATTATTTAATACCGTATTACGTAACACGTAATATAACATAATTATATAGCTTTTAAAGACGATTTGAATTTATAATATTAACCTACGATAATG
>NZ_RCHM01000036.1:0-2360 GCF_003671475.1 Ketobacter sp. GenoA1
GTAAGCGTCCGGCGATTACCCTTTTGTAGGCGCACCCCATCCATGAGGTAACAGCTCGCCGATACGGCTAGCTGGCTGAGTCGGCAGCCGGGTCAATACATCCTTCAGATACGCATAAGGATCATGCCCGTTCATCTTCGCCGACTGAATCAGGCTCATGACGTTTGCCGCTCTCTGGCCACTGCGTAAGCTGCCAGCGAACAACCAGTTGTTACGGCCCAATGCCCAGGGCCGGATCTGGTTTTCCACCCGATTATTATCGATGGGTACAGCCCCATCTTCGCAGTAGCGAATCAGCGCAGCCCACCGTTTCAAGCTGTAATCAATGGCTTTGGCTGTCGCCGACCCATTCGGCACTTTTTGGCGCTGTGTTAGCAGCCATTGGTGGAACGTGTCCAGTAAGGGTCTGGCATGAACTTGTCGATAAGCCGTTCTGGCATCATCTGACAGGTCTTTTGCCTGACGCTCTATCTCATATAGTCGGCCAATCTGCTGGAGCGCTTCGTGAGCCAGCGTGCTCTGATTCGCCGCATGCAGGTCAAAGAACTTGCGCCGGGCATGGGCCATGCACCCGATTTCCGTGGTGCCGTTCTGGAAGCTGGCTTTGTAGCCGGCGAAGTCGTCACACACCAGCTGACCCTGCCAACCTTCCAGGAAGCGTCGCACATGTTCGCCCGAGCGGCTGGGGGCGAAGTCATACACCACGCTGTTCAGCCCGGAGAATTCCGTACTGGTGTAGGCCCAAACATAGGCCCGATGAGTTTTCTTTTTCCCGGGCGAGAGCATGGCCACCGGTGTTTCATCCGCATGCAGTACGCCTTGTTCGTGCAGCAATGCCCGCAGTGAATCCACCAACGGTTGCAGGGCAACGCCGCAGCGGCCAACCCAATCTGCCAGCGTGGAGCGCGCTATCTCAACACCGGCGCGAGCAAAGATCTTTTCCTGTCGGTAAAGCGGCAGGTGATCGCCATATTTAGCCACCAGTACCTGCGCCAGCAAGCCCGGGGCAGGAATTCCTTTATCAATGACTTGCGGTGGTACCGGGGCCTGAACGAACGCTTCGCAATCCGGGCAGGCCCACTTGCTGCGCACGTGCCGTTCTACCGTGAAGGTGCCTGGAATGTAATCCAGCTTTTCACTGACGTCCTCACCAATGCGCTTTAGTTGACAACCGCAGTCGCAGAGTGTGCTGTCAGGATCATGCGGGATAATGGCGCGAGGCAGTTCCGGTGGTAGCGGTGCCCGTCGAGGCTGTGATTTGGGTTTGGGGTCGCTGCCAAGTGCTACATCATGCTGGGCCAGTTGCTCTTCGATACCAGCCATGTCTTCATTGATTAAGTCGTCTAGCAGACTGCGCTGGTGAGGGTTCAGTGCTTCACTGGTGCGGGCAAATTTATGGCGCTTGAGAATCGCTATCTCGTACTTGAGCTTGCTGTTTTCCAGCTCAACGTGTTGGATGGTCTGGGTCTTCTGGGTGATCAGCTGATCCTTTTCCTGAACCTCTTGCAACAACTGAGAAGCCAGTTCCCGGAGCTGGTCTGATGAGAGTTCGTTGAGGTTCGGTGCCGTTTTCATGGCACCGAACTATGCCACCAAACTGAGTTAATTTACAGGATCGATATCGCATTTTGCCGGCCTGCCTGGTACCAGGGTAGTCCTACGACCAGTGCCTGCAGTTGCTCCTGGTCCAGCTCCAGCGGATCGCGCTGCCAGCATTTGGCGGGAACGAAGCGCCCCTGGTGCAGACGCCGGGCAGCTAACCATAACCCAAAGCCATCGTGCACCAATACCTTTATCCGGTTGGCGCGTTTGTTGAGAAACACGTAGGCCTGATGGGGCTCGGCAGCCCCGAACACCTTAACGACCCGGGCCAGGCAAGTGTCCGGACCTGCCCGCATATCCATGGGCTCTGTGGCCAGCCAGATACGATCAATCCGGATCATGACTGGAGCGCCCTGAGCCACGGGATGGCCTGATGTATCTGCGACAATGGCCAATGAACGGTGACTGATCCTGCCTCAATCCGGACGGTCTCGCCTGATGCGGCGTGCTCCGGTAAACTGAGAGGAATGAATTCCCGGGAGGGCGTTTTGCCTTGTAGATCTCTTCGCCACTTATGAATCAGGTTGGCATTGAGTTGGTATTCCTGAGCTAATGACGCTACCGATACACCAGGTTGTGAGGCAAGATCCACTATCTTCTGCTTGAATTCTGCTGGGTGGTATCGACGACTTCCCTTAGCGGGTGCGGGGAGTGAGCTCTCTCTTATATTATCCATAGTAGTGTCCACTTATTTTTTAGTGGACACTATGGTCAAGCAGCTAAGCAGGCTTATCCAGATGGGTTTGCCGGACGGTTAC
>NZ_RCHM01000037.1:0-5251 GCF_003671475.1 Ketobacter sp. GenoA1
CTTAATAACGCCACGTCGATCACTCCTGAGTGCTCCTGCATCAATGGGTGCAGGATGAGTTGAACGTGGGTCAAAATTCGATGCAAATTATGGGGTCAGGTGGGTCAATTTTGGGTGCAAATCAACACGCCTATGAGAAAATGAAAGCGGATGGGCTGGAAGAAGACGCGGCTGATCTGCGTTCGGCAACTGTTCACTGGCTACGCCACACGGGCATTTCAGAGGACGTGAAGTTTCGCCCGAGAGAGCATGTAAGAGATGATGCTGGCCATGCCAGCATCGCTACCACAGATCGATATATTGATTCCGATTTGCGCGAAAGACATGCTTCAGGGCGAGAAAAACGACTGAGAGATATTTAACGATATCATAGGGTTAGAGGCCAAAGTGTGGCAAAAACCTCCCTATATTGTTGGTGACCCTTAGTTTGGTTAAATCAAATGATGGTATTCAGATAGGTACGCAACGGTCTTACTGAGCCCCTGCCGTTGCAGGTTTTCAAGGTATTCTTCGACCGTGTACAGTGGATTCCGGTAATGAGTTCTGTCTTCCTCGAAACAGGTCAGCACCAGCGGCGGTTGTAAGTCGATCAGATCCAGGATGAAGTCATCAGGATGCTGGGCAACAACGTTGTAAGGCATCAGGCTTTCAGCCGGAAAATCTTTCAGATTGGCTGTCACGATGATCTCTGCGTTGGCGCGTAAAGCAGCTGCCAGCACATGGCGATCATCTGGGTCCGGTAATATCAGACCGTCGATTGTAGGTTCGTAACCGGTGACTAGCGAATCCGGAATGGCGTCGATCATCATATCCCGTAGCCCTTCCAGTTTCTCCTGGCTCAGATCCGGACGCTTAAGCAGTAGATTCCGAATCCATTCCTCGTGAATATCCAACGTCCAACGGGCACGAAATAGATCAGTTTGCGCCAGGAACATGAGCACGCTGCGCAGCGGTGCCGGGTACAACACATTGGCATCGTAAATGACCGTGAAGGTTGCCATCTATTCCATTAAATCCATTTCTTGAGACAGTTGCGCCAGCCGCGCCATGGTCTTTTTGCTCTCGGCCTTTTGCTGGGCTTTGTATTCCATCAGATCCTTGAAATAGATTTTTCGGCGATTGCCCGCCATGTGGAATGGCAGCTTGCCAGTATCCAGAACCTGACTGATCAGATACGGGCGGGAGATGTTCAGAAAAGCCGCCGCTTGCTGGGTAGTCAGTTCCGCATGGATCGGGATGATGGAAATTGCATTGCCCAACGCCATCTGATTCAAAATATCCGCCAGCATATGGATGGCCTTGATCGGTACTGTGATTTCCTGGTTGTCATCAATCAGCCGCAGCGTGGTCTGGTCGCCTTGGCCTGTGCAGGCTGCCAGAATGCGTCCACTGGCCGCTGCAAGTTCGGCTTCCTGTTCGCTGGGCATGTCGTAAAAATGGTTCTGTTGTGTCGCCATGGCGGACACCTCGTGTCGCTGTGTACTCATCAGGTAATTATACCCTTTAGGTACATATTCGCAATATTCGAATACAGGCGAAATATTAGAAACAAAACGACACAGGAACACCTGGCAATGTAACGCCTTATAAATCAGCCACTTGGTAAACTCGCCAACTTTCGGGCCAACTGGAGAGCAGGAAGATGGCGACGACCAACAAGGGCAAACGACGGCAACTGCTGACGGACGTGCAGTATGACGCGCTGTATGGAGTGCCTGTTTTCGGACCCGAGGAACAGGATCATTACTTTAACCTTAATGACCTGGAGCAGGAGGTGTTTGACAGTTTTCGCGTCCCCGGCATCCAGGTCTATTTTGTCCTGCTGTTGGGGTATACCCGCCACAGCAATGTGATCCGGGATATTGAATGGGAAACCTGTAAGGTCGATATCGCCTACATCTTGCAACGGCATTTTCAGGGTAAAAAGGTTCGCAGGATTGCCCTGACCCCCAACCGAAAAAAGCGGCTTTATGACCGTGTGCTGGACTTGTTGAGGTTAAGTCCTTTTACGGACAAGGTGGAATCCAAGCTGCAGAAAGAAGCCATCCAGATTGCCGCCCGCCAGGCCGATCAGCTGGCGATTTTTGATGAATAGATCGATTACTTGCAGCACCTGAATGCGGTGATTCCACCACTGTACAAGTTTCAGAAACTGATTTCCCACGCTGCAGACGTGGAAGCCGATCGACTCACCAAGCTGCTGCAACGTCATCTTTCCCCTATGCTCAACACCAAGCTGCACCAATTGCTGGCCGCTACGGGACCACAGTCACTGGCTAGTCTCAAGAAGCTGCCCAGAGATTTCAGCAAATCCGAGATCGGTCGCGAGATCAAACTGTTCGATTGGGTGCGGGATATCGCTGCTGACACCCACTCCGTGATGGAGAAGTTGAATCTGTCGCAAGGGAATGTGGCCTACTACGGCTCCATGGTGGAGTACTACAGCATCACCCAATTGCGAGCAAAGAATTTTGAGACCGTTGCACTGTATCTGGTCTGCTATCTTCAATCCCGTCTCAGCCAGATTCAGGATACGCTGGTGGCGGCGTTTATTTTTCAGGTACGCAAACTGGCTGCCGAGGGCAAAGCGGCGAGCCGGGACAAAGTGTTTGAAGCTCTGGCTTCCATTGAGGAGAAAGTGAAACAAGCCGGTCCTGTGCTGAGACTGTTTGTGGATGAGAAGATCGCCGGTGACACGCCGTTCCAGAAAGTTCGCAAACGTGCTTATCAGCTGCTGGGTGAGCAGGATATTCCGGTGGTCAGCGACGAACAATGGCTGGATAAAGACCGGCTGATTCGGGAGTCCCGCTGGTCCGCGCTACAGATATCTGTGGAGTTACTGGTGCAGCAAAAACTGGACGCGCTCCACGATAAACTGGCACTGGTATCTGACCGCCTCAATACCGGCGCCAATGAGTCAGTGGTATTGAAAACCAAAAATGGCCAGATCCGCTGGGTCATCAAATACACCCACAAAAAAGAAGAAGTGAACAATCCTTTCTTTGCCCGTATGTCTCAGACGCATATCGCGGATCTGCTGAACTACGTGAATCACCAGACCGGCTTTTTTCAACAGTTCCGCCATATCCGGCCAAGGGGCAAGGTGGAGGACAGCGACTTTGCCGCCCTGGTGGCCTGCATCATTGCCAATGCCACCCGATTCGGTCACTACAAGATGGCCGAGATCTGTAATATCAAACTAGATAAACTGAACTCCATTCAGGCCAACCTGTTGCGGATGGAAACCCTGGCTGAAGCCAATGATGTGATCAGCAACGCCATCGCTCAGTTACCCATTTTTCAGCATTATGCGATTCAGCCGGACAAGATCCACGGCAGTTTCGACGGTCAGAAATTCGAAAGTCGCCGCAATACCATTCGCACCCGCTTTTCCACCAAATACATCAAGACCGGCCCCGGTTTGTCTGGTGTGACGCTGAACGTCCATCACGTGCCCGTCAATGCCGGGGTGATTGGCTTAAATGAACACGAATCCCACTACGTGTTCGATATGCTGCACAACAATACGTCGGACCTGCAGCCGGATGTTCTGTCCACGGATACCCATGGCGTGAACCGTTTTAATTTTGCCTTACTGGATTTGGCAGGCTGGACCTTCGCTCCCCGGTATGCCCGCTTTGATAATGTCGTGGATGATCTATTTGAAGAAGTGGTTGCTCTAAATGAGATCATTATTTAACCTTGAAGTCAGTGTGGCTTAACAATAATTACCTAAAATAAATTTTTATATTCAATTAGTTATATCGTTCTTAGCTGAATGGCGCAGGAATCCCGGAAACCCCTCTTATTTGATTTCCAGTGCCGGGTGTTAGCCCAAAGATTCTTCTATACGCAAGATACAAGTCCTGTTGCATTAACTTGCCACTGAAACGAAACGTTAGGCAACTTTTCGATTAATGGGTATCCATATATTTCGCATTAAAACAGTAGGTTACGTTGGAATCGGCTGACTCCCGAGCCTTTTGTCGCCAGCCTTCAAATTATGCACTTGAAATCTATTAAACGTTCGTTAAGTATATAGCCAAGATTTGTTATGGGAGCCGGGTATGGCCAAAGAAAGCGCCGACGTAACTCGACAGCGCATTTTGCACCAGTGCTTGCCGCTATTCGCAGCTGCAGGTTTCGATGGGGTGTCTATGCGCCAGGTGGCGACAGCAACGGGATTGACCACCGCGGCGCTGTACTACCACTTCCCAGACAAAGAGCAGTTGTTCCTGGCGGTGGTGGAAGATTGTTTTTCTCAGCGGGTGACGCCGTTGATGCCAGGGCCGAAGTCCCCTGGAGATGATCCCTGGGCTCACCTGGAAGCATTCGTATCTGCGTTCGTTTCGCTGTTGGTGCGTGTTCCCAGTTTTCAACGCCTGATGCAGTGGGTGGCGCTGGATCGAGACGAAACCCGTGCCCGCCAGATGACTGAGCGTGTGTTTGAGCCCTTCTTTCTTGGCGTTGCCGATCTTTTGCCCGTGACGTTGGGCGAAGAGGAGCGACATGCGTTGACAGTGTCGGTGATGGGCCTGATGGTATTCCCGTTTGAAACGCAGGTGGCGCGACAGTGGCTACCCGGTTACAAGCCCCCATCCCAAGTATCAACTCAACTGGTACAGCACATTCTGAAACTGTTAAAAGCGGGCGTGACGGGATGAAGGGGATAGCAACGAGCCTGTTGATGGCATGCGGGATAGTGCTGCTGGGGTGTCAGGGGGAGTCCGGCAATCCTGTGGCAGTTCCGGAACCACACATTTACCAAAGTGACCTGTTACCGCTGGATCAGGCAGCACCCCGTCAGTTCATCAGTACCGGTTCCGTCGTGTCCGATCAGCGTATCGAAATCTCGTCCCGCCTGAGCGGCTATGTGCGCCAGCTCAAAGTAAAAGAAGGTGACAAGGTGCAGGCAGGCGCTTTGTTGGCGCAGATGGATGCGGCCGATGTGGAAGGCGCCATTCGGCAGGCGCAGGCGGCAGTAAGCGCGGCGCTGGCCGCACAGAAAGATGCGCAGACCGATTTGCAACGTTTTCAAAAACTGTATCAGCAGAACAGCATTTCCGAGAGCGACCTGCGGAAGGCGCAACTACGGCTGGATTCCACTACCGAGGCACACAATCAGGGGTTCTAGGGATTTTCCGTCCAAAAACGACAAAGTGCTCTGGAAGCCCCGCCATCTATGGCCTCCAGAGGGGTATTACTTTTCGCTGACGGGCAAATATCCCTCGATTGAGCACATCAGCTCCTC
>NZ_RCHM01000038.1:0-549 GCF_003671475.1 Ketobacter sp. GenoA1
CAACATGTGGTAAAAAGCGTAGCGACCACATGTTGGCGCGGCGTAGATGGGTCCGCGTTGACCGGATAGTTAAAACGGTGCCGGTACCAACCTACCAACAACCACGTTGTGGCGCGAGCGCGCCACCCTAAACTCAACAAACATGACAATTAGAATACCGTAATCGCCCCAACCGTCAAAACCGATAGACTCACGAAGAACGAACGGTTCGTTGGTCAACCTTCGACAGCCTGCTAAACCTATTAAGAACCACGCAATATGTGTTTCATTGCTACTTGAAAAATACATTTGCAACACTCGTTGCTGGTAGAGTTCAACGAACATGATCACTATCAGCCACTCAAATATTTGATACCACTACCCAACCTTAAAGCGATCCGGCGAAGCCGAATATCACTTAAAATGAATCAAGCTACATGGCACCATTTAACGCCTTGCTCAGGGGCAAAGTGGAGCGGAGGCAACATATGGTAAAGTGAGCAGAGCGAACCATATGTTGGCGGAGCGTAACTTTGTCCCTTGCAGCAATTTGTTATGCAAATTCCACTG
>NZ_RCHM01000039.1:0-906 GCF_003671475.1 Ketobacter sp. GenoA1
TGAACCACGCAATTTATGTTTCAGCGTTACTAGGATAATACGATTGCAACACTCGTTGCTGGCAGAGTTCAACGAACGTGATCACTATCAGCCACTCAAATCTTTGATACAACTACCCAACCTTAAAGCGCTCCGGCGAAGCCGAATATCACATAAAACGAATCAAACTACATGGCACCATTTAACGCCTGCATCACAGGAGACAACAGAGCAGAACCAATTGTGGTAAAGTGCACGAAGTGCACCACAATTGGTGGCGCGGAGTTGGCTTCCTGCGCATGCATTTGTTATGAATTTATTCACTTTAAGTGTGCATCAACTTCACTTTGAGTGATTTCTTTAATCTCAATAGTTGCATACATATCTACATTTAGACCGAGCATCTTTCCTTTCTTCACCACGCAACTTATTTCGTAAAGCTTACTTGGCTCAACTCGAATCTGTGACTTCGGATTAGCTTCACGCGCACCGTCGAAACAAGACGCTTGAACTGTATATGTGCCACTAGGAAGAGCATACATTTTCATCTTTCCGTGCTCCCAAGCGTTCCGATTTGTAATTTCAGTTCCAGAATCATCCCAAATATACTCAATCCATGCATGGTACTTTTGTTCAAAGAATGAGATATTCGGAAATGTATAGATACGCGAAAGATTTTCATTTGGAATGTTATTTGGATTGTAAACCGCAGGAAGAGCGGAACAACCCGACATAACAAGTGAACACCACAACATCAATTTGTATTTCATTTTCTACTACTCTTCAGAATTTGGTAATCATAACGCCTTGCACACCGGCCCAGCGCAGCAGAGCCAGCATGTGGTAAGTTTGCGCAGCAAACCACATGATGGCGGCGCGTAGCTGGGTCCGCGTGCTGCAACTTGTTAAAACTAGCGCCACTTGAAG
>NZ_RCHM01000004.1:0-5618 GCF_003671475.1 Ketobacter sp. GenoA1
CTTAATAACGCCACGTCGATCACTCCTGAGTGCTCCTGCATCAATGGGTGCAGGATGAGTTGAACGTGGGTCAAAATTCGATGCAAATTATGGGGTCAGGTGGGTCAATTTTGGGTGCAAATCAACAGCGTTGCATACGTGACCCCCCATGCGTTATATTTGAACGATTATTCGCTTGGGCGCGGGCCAGCTATAAATGTTTGTGGTCTGTTTTATGGGTGATCTGCGACTTCTGTGACTATAGATTTTTGAGCATAACCCAAAGATAAACGGTTTATGAATATTGGAAGAAGAGGATTTCTCTGGGCGCTGCTGTCGGTTGGCCTTTCTGCTTGTGCACCACCCGTTCCCTATAGAGTTTCTTCCGGTGGTATCGTAAGCCTGGATTGGGCATTGGCTGAAACGCTGATTGTGCTTGGGCATCCACCGGTTGGGGTGGTTGCCGCATCGGATTGGGATCGGTTTGTTATTGAGCCGCGATTGCCCTCAACCGTAGCGGATCTGGGCCTGCAGCAGGAACTGAATTTTGAATTGATTGCCGGTTTGCAGCCAGACCTTATTTTGATTTCGCCCTTTCTGGAACACCTTCAACCCCAGTTAACCCGAATTGCACAAACCTGGAATCTATCCGTCTACAGTGCAGGCGCCACCCCGCTGTCAAACCGCATGGATATTGCCAAAGAGCTCGCATTGTTCGTGGGTGAGAATTCCCAGGGGATGGCGTATCTGCTGGAATTCAGTCAATTCCTGGAGACTCAGAGGAAAAAAATAGCCGGGTTGAATAAACGCCCCATTGTGATTGTGAGCTTTGTGGATAATCGCCATGTGCGAATATACGGGGGCTCCAGTCTTTATGCAGAGGTGCTTGACTGTTTGGGTATAACCAATGGCTGGGATAAACCGGTGGGGTATTTTGGTTTCTCGACCATTGGTATCGAAAAGTTATCAACCCTGGGAGATGTTGAGTTTATAGCGGTTGAGCCTGTTCCGCAGGGCATTTCAAATGCGCTCGAGTCAAGTCCTATTTGGCAGAACCTGCCGTTTATCAAAACCAATCATTGGGGCATGTTGGAACCCGTGTTTATGTATGGGGGGGTACCCTCCGCGAACAGAATGGTGCGGCTGTTGTCCTCCTACCTTGAGTCTAAATGGGCATGAAGCTGAGTGGTTTTCAGCTAAGTCCCCAATTGCTGTTTTATTTTACGCTGCCCTGGGTGCTTGGGTTAGCGCTAGTTCTGCTAGCTGAACCGGTAACGGCACTCTTCAGTACTCAAAATGAAGGCTACAACGTACAACGAACGGTACTTTTGTATGCCACATTGCCCCGCGTCGTCATGGCGTTGTTGTGCGGCGCCGGGTTGGCGGTATCAGGCGCCATTCTGCAACAGGTTTTGCGCAATCCGATTGCCTCACCCGATACCCTGGGTGTCAGTGCTGGAGCGCGGTTGGCGCTGGTGATTGTCAGTGTGTTTTTTCCTTCAGTACTCGGTATTGGCAGAGATGTTGTGGCGCTGCTGGGTGCAGCCTTTGCCACCACGCTGGTATTGTTGATTGCCCGTCAGCGGCAATTTTCTCCACTGTCTCTCATATTGGCCGGCCTGGTGGTCAGTCTGTATTGTGGTGCGTTGAGCACGGTCATGGTGTTGTTGAAGGATCGTTATCTCGTCAGTTTGTTTATTTGGGGCAGCGGCTCGTTAAGCCAGCAAAGTTGGGAACCGGCTATTGGTTTGGGTTGGCGTATTTTGCTGTTGATGATACCTGTCATTTTACTGGTTCGTCCCTTGTCTCTTATGGAATTAGGCGACGATGTTGCGAAGAGCTTGGGGGTATCCCTGTCCCGAATTCGGGTATTGGCGATCGGGTTGGCGGTATTGCTCGCCGCGTATGTTACCAGTTCCGTAGGGTATATAGGCTTTATCGGTTTCGCTGGCCCTATAATTGCGAAACTGTCCGGTGTGAGGAAATTTTCACAATGTGTCATCTGGTCAGGAATCTTTGGGGCTTTACTTTTATTGGTGGTCGATCTGGCGGTTCAGATTCTGGCTGGTGATAGTGCAATGTTTCTTCCAACCGGTGCTGTAACAGCCGTACTGGGCTCACCCTTATTGCTTCTGTTATTGCCCCGATTGAAATCTATGGTTCCGCCCAATCTGCAAACAGGGGTTAACACTCACCCCTTCGCTCCCCTCAATTGGACGAAACTCAAGGGCTTTTTCGCTATCACCTTAGGTATTTCCCTGGTGATTTCGCTGTTTCTAATTGGGCGGGGTCCGGATGGCAGTTGGTCCCTGCTTGGGCCGGATGCGTGGCATTCAATATCTCCCTGGCGGGTACCGCGGTTCGTTTGTGCCGCGGGCGCTGGCGGTTTACTCGCTATTGGCGGCTACGTGCTACAGCGTGTTACAGGTAACCCCATGGCCAGCCCGGAAATAATGGGGGTCAGTGCCGGGGCTATTCTGGCGGCGGCCATTATATTGTTTTTATTCCCAGCCACTTCGTCTATTGGTGTTACTGCCGCTTCGGTCGTGGGAGCGTTCGTTGCTATTGTTATTCTATTGACCCTTTCCATGCGCGCTCCATCGGCACCGGAACGTATTCTTCTGGTGGGAATTGCACTCACGGCTTTAGTGGATGCCTTAGTGGGTGTCTTGATGGCCACGGGTGAACCGAGCTCGGTCATGCTACTGGCATGGTTAAGCGGGTCCACTAATGGAGCTGATCCTGGCGTCGCCTTAGTCGCAATCGGGTCACTCCTGTTGCTGCTGTTTCTCGCCTTGTTGAGTACGCGCTGGTTGACGATATTACCCTTGGGCAGGGTGATCTCAAGCAGTATCGGTGTGCCGGTTTCCACAGCCCAGTTAGTGTTGTTTTTGTTGGTTGCAGTTATCACCGCGATAGCGACACCCATCATCGGCCCACTGACTTTCGTGGGGCTGATCGCACCACATCTTGTGAACAGCCTGGGCATACGCAAACCCAAATCGGGGTTGTTGCTCAGCGCGTTAACGGGCGCGATAGCCATGATGTGTGCTGATACACTGGCGCGAACCATTGCCTTTCCGCTGCAGCTTTCCACGGGAATAGTGGCCAGTTTGGTTGCCGGACCCGTGCTTATGTTAATGTTGGCTCGAAGTAACCGCCAGTCAGCCAATGCAATGGGGGGCGATTAGGTGAAAGAGGCTGATAAAACAATAAAGGCGCAGGCGCCGATTGTGACCCTGTCTGGGGGCAAGGTTACAATCAATCAGGCAACGCTCATCAGTAGTGTAAACCTGACGTTAACCGCGTCCAGTGTTACTGGCGTGATTGGCCTGAATGGCTCGGGCAAATCAACCCTGGTGAAAGTGCTTGCGCGGCAGTTACCCTTGTCCGCCGGCACGCTGCACCTTGGCGATGAAGCCTATGACAAATACAATGATCGGGCATTCAGTCGTAGAGTGGCTTATCTGCCACAGTACACGCCATCGGCACCGGGTATGACCGTCAGGGAGCTGGTATCCTTAGGTCGGTTTCCCTGGCACGGCGCGCTGGGGCGCTTCACCGAGCAGGATAATACCGCTGTGGAAAGGGCCCTGGAGCAAACGGATACCCTGCCATTTGCTCATCGGTATATCGACCTTCTATCAGGGGGCGAACGACAACGCTGTTGGTTGGCAATGTTGTTGGCCCAGGAAGCAGAAGTGATGCTTTTGGATGAACCTCTGTCTGCGTTGGATGCGCGATTTCAATCTCAGATTATGGCTCTAATCCGGGATATTGCTGTGTCGCGTAACATGGCGGTCTTGGTGGTGTTGCATGATGTGAATCTGGCAAGTCGCTACTGCCATAAAATTGTCGCGATGAAATCGGGTCGGCTTATCTGGGAGGGCGATTCGTTTCAAGTTATGGATTCAGCGGTGCTAGAGCCGATTTTCGATACCCCGATGACGGTGCTGACTTCGCCTGAAAGTGGGGCTAAATATGCTTTTTCAAATCCAGAAAAAAGAGATTTTTTATAACGCTTTAATATTTTAAATTCAGGCCAAGGGGAAGATCTGTGCAGGATAGTTTTGAATCTGTGATCGATATTTTTGCGGCTGTTATAGCAAAATATCCTGACTCCATCGCCGTATCTCTGGATGAAAAATATTACAGTTACCAAGCACTGGATCTGCTCTCAACCCGAATTGCCATGCAGTTGGGCGCCTGTGGAATCGGTATGGAAAGCCGGGTTGGTGTGCTGGGTTTTCGTAAACCAGAGACCCTGGTGACCATTCTCGGGATATTGAAAGCGGGGGCCGCGTACGTGGTCATTGATCCGCTGTCTCCTCCCCAACGCCGCTGCTTTATCATTCACGATGCGCGCCTGGCCTGCGTGGTAATGGAACACGAATGCACAGAAACCCTGTCTCAACTGGCCGACAGTGTGCCAGTCTATTTTTACCACCATCTAATTGAAGAACATTCATCTGCGACCGCCCCCAGCCAGGTTGTCAGAGTTCAACCCCGGTCTGCTGCCTATGTAATCTATACATCAGGAACCACAGGTACCCCAAAAGGGCTGGTGGTTGAACACGCACAGCTGTCTGGCTTATTTAAATCCACCGCAGAAATATTTGATTTTGGTCCCAACGACCGTTGGACTTTATTTCACTCCCTGGCCTTTGACTTTTCAGTTTGGGAAATGTGGGGAGCGCTGTTAAATGGCGGGCAGTTGGTAATGGTGTCCGCGGATACAGCGCGTTCGTCAGAGGCAACCAGGGCTTTACTGGCAGCAGAACAAATCACAGTTTTCAACGCCACTCCCAGTGTCTTTTATGGTCTCACGCAGGCAGATAGCCAGGCGGTGTTGAATGGAGCCCCTTGCCTGGAGTCACTGCGACTGGTTGTTTTCGGTGGCGAGGCGCTTTTCCCTCAGCGTCTGGCCGCGTGGCGCGAACAATGCGCTGCAGCCAATCTGCGAATGGTGAATATGTACGGAATTACGGAAACCACCGTCCATGTTACCTGGTTTGATCTTCCGTTCGAACGATTACAAGAAATGGATCGCAGCACCATTGGCAAGCCCCTCAAAAACAGTCGTACTTGGATACTCGATGACAGGCTACAGCCCTGCCCAGTGGGTACGGTGGGTGAACTCTATGTGAGTGGCGCAGGCCTGAGCCGCGGTTATCTTAACCAATCCGGATTAACGGCAGCGCGCTTCATTGCCAATCCTTTGGGCACAGCCGGAGACCGCTTGTATCGCTCTGGCGATTTGGCGTCAATTGATGCGAGCGGAGTGTTGCAATATCACGGCAGGGCCGACGAGCAAATTAAACTACGGGGTTACAGGATCGAACCCGGCGAAATAGAAGCTGCTTTGGTCGGTCATGACAGTCTTGCCAGTGCCTGTGTGATTGTGTATCGGACTGAAGCTGCTCCGTTCGATGGCCAGTTGATTGCCTTTGTTACCCGCACCGACGCTGACCACACCGGGACAATAATACCAACCCCACAGAACTACCGAACTTGGTGCGAGGCACGGTTACCGGATTACATGGTGCCGTCGGCGTTTGTGTTGCTGGAGGGTTTGCCGTTAACGGAGAACGGCAAAGTGGATCGTCGGGCCTTGCACAGCCGGCTGGAATCGGAAGCGG
>NZ_RCHM01000040.1:0-1967 GCF_003671475.1 Ketobacter sp. GenoA1
AGGTTGGTACCGGCACCGTTTTAACTATCCGGTCAACGCGGACCCATCTACGCCGCGCCAACATGTGGTCGCTACGCTTTTTACCACATGTTGGCACAACGCAGCTGGGCCGGTTACCTCAGCGTTAAATGGTGCCCTGTAGTTTGATTCGTTTTAAGTGATATTCGGCTTCGCCGGAGCGCTTTGAGGTTGGGTAGTGGTATCAAAGATTTGAGTGGTTGATAGTGATCACGTTCGTTGAACTCTACCAGCAATGGGTATCGCAATCGTATTATCCCAGCAGATCTAAAGCGTAGATTTCGTAGTTCTAAATAGGTTTGCCAGGCTGTTGAAGGTCGACCCTCAAACCGTACGTTCTTCGTGGTTGTAGTAGGGTGTATTGGTGTTGGCAATTACGGTATTCTAATTGTCATGTTCGTTGAGTTTAGGGTGGCGCGCTCGCGCCACAACGCGGTTGTTGGCAGGTTGGTTCCAGCACCGTTTTAACTATCCGGTCAACGCGGACCCAGCTACGCCGCACCAACATGTGGTCGCTTCGCTTTTTACCACATGTTGGCACAACGCAGCTGGGCCGGTTACCTCAGCGTTAGGCTAATTTTGGGCTTTGTAGTACTTATATGAAAGGGAATCTTGTCGGGGTAGTTGTAACCTGGCTTTCATCGGTAATATATTGTTTAAATTACTCATTTTACAGCGAGTATTCGTACAATACGAACTATGTAAGTCTTGGGATTGCGAGCACTGCCTTATTTACTCTGTGGGTGGTTCTGAAGTACACGGGGCTTCTTCATGGCCTATCTCCACTAAAATTGGCTATGATTTTAATTGTTGCGTATCCGATGGTTTACTTAGGGTTGGTGTTGGCTATGGCGTACTTGGTCGTAAACGATAGTTATAAGATGATGAACTCCATTAGCGAAGCAAGATTTATCACGTTTCACTTAGCGCTTATGGTGGTTCTAGGCTTTGCTGTAAGTAATTTGATTTCAGTGTTTAACAGGTATCGGGGCTAGCCTAACAATTACATCAACCATCGTTCCGGCTTTCAGCCTGCACTGGACGGCGCTACGCGGCAAAAAATGGTGTGCTCGCTAGCGCTCACGATAACACCATTTTTTACCGCGCAGCGCCGCCGGTTATGTAGGGCGTTAGCCATCAAAAGGAGATTCAAGTTTGCCTCAAGAATTGTATGTAATAAGTCTCGTCTTTTCTTGCTTAGCGCTGCTGGTTTCTGCAACCACGGCGTGGCTGACACTGTTCCGAAAAGGAAAGCTGGTTATGACCCAGCCAACTGTGGTTTTCTTTGGGCCTGATGGCTCTCGGTTTGACAGCCAAAAAAACAAAGTTTACTTGCGTACGCTCCTGTATAGCACTTCTAAAAAAGGCCAGGTTATCGAGAGCCTTCACATTGCCCTACATCGCAACGAATCAAAACAAAATTTTAATATATGGGTGTACGGAGAGAAAGGAGACTTGAAGCGAGGTAGTGGCCTGTTTATACCTCAAGAGGGAGTTACTTACGACCATCATTTTCTATTGCCTGAAGACGGAGCTAATTTTCAATTTTTATCAGGCTCCTACAGTTTGGTAGTTTTTGCAAAGATGGTTGGCAATGCTTCTCTTCAACAGCTTTCATCGGTAAAACTATACATATCTGAATCACAGGCTGAGAAACTAGCGGAACCAAATACCGGAATTTATTTTGATTGGGGGCCTGACCAACAGTCTTACCATTCACATATTGATATAAAGCCAGAGCAAGATCGTGATATTGAGTCTCTGCTCGAATTAATGGCTAACAAGAAAATGCAGCCGACGCAAAAAGCGCGCGGCTGATTTAGGCGTTATGCAATCGTCCTACATACCAGCAATGACCAGAACCACTAATGAAAGAATACTATTGTTTTAAGTGCCACAAAGATATGCCCTTCCTCGAAGAGGACGAGTGGTCTCGGGTTGCACATTAT
>NZ_RCHM01000041.1:0-1814 GCF_003671475.1 Ketobacter sp. GenoA1
TTGAATATTTTTATCTCCCTGCGCGAATATATTTGTACTTAACACCACTAAACCAATCATCATCCAATTTCTTAGAATATTCATAATCGTTGTCTCCTTATATGTATGAAATATGACCTTGCATAACTCTAAGCTAACTGGCGTGTGGAGTGGAGGCAATTGTATGCAACAATGAGCCTTGGCGAATGCATACAATTGCCGGAGCTCCACACGTCCACGTTGAGCGCATTGTTAGGCAATCCACGCCATTTTCTAATAGCCATAATCATATGACTCTTTAATTGAGCAGACAGGATCTGTAAAAATATCGTCACACTTAAAGCTAATATTAGATATAGGACCAGTATCAACCAAAGAATAATCTTTACCACTGTGAAGGAGTACCCAATTTTCGTGTATCTCAGCACATATCGACCATTCAAAGAAGCTATGCGCCATCATCATTAAGACTGGGTTGAAATGCCTTATTTGGGATTCATCAACAAACCCGTTTGAATCTGAAATTACTTCTAGTTTTCTACCTTCACATTCATCGCTACCTTCCTCTCTAGCCACTAACCTTACTTTAATTCCAGATACCGGTTTTCCACTATCAAAGATCACACCTTTAACTTCGGGCGTTGTATTACTCATGTGGGGCCAAGGTATACAGCCATTAAGCATGAGAACTAAAGTTAGAATTAGAATACGCATTACTGATTACGCCTAACGCTGAGGTAACCGGCCCAGCTGCGTTGTGCCAACATGTGGTAAAAAGCGAAGCGACCACATGTTGGTGCGGCGTAGCTGGGTCCGCGTTGACCGGATAGTTAAAACGGTGCCGGTACCAACCTACCAACAACCACGTTGTGGCGCGAGCGCGCCACCTAAACCTATAAACCGTGACAATTAGAATACCTTAATTGCCCCAACCGTCAAAACCGATAGACTCACGAAGAACGTACGGTTCGTTGGTCGACCTTCAACAGCCTGCTAAACCTATTAAGAAACACGCAATATGTGTTTCATTGCTACTTGAAAAATACGTTTGCAACACTCGTTGCTGGTAGAGTTCAACGAACATGATCACTATCAGCCACTCATATATTTGATACCACTACCCAACCTTAAAGCGCTCCGGCGAAGCCGAATATCACTTAAAACGAATCAAACTACAGGGCACTATTTTTTGCCACGCAGCGCCGTCCAGTGGAGGCCAAAGGCCGGAACGATGCTTGATGCACTTGTTATGTGCTTACTCATGGACACCCAGCAAAACATTTTGAAGTTCGCTATTATTTGCACAAAGTTCACTACCTGAATCGGTGCGCATGATAGAAACCATACCTGTAAAAGCATCTCGCTGCTCTTTAGACCCCATTGATGCACCCAGTTCTTCAAAGCGTGAAAATGCAGAAACAGCCTGTTTAGAGCCATAAAGACAAATCCGCGCCTTAGCATCGCCCGTTCGGGAGAACAATTCTTTCTGCTCTTGAGACCCTGCCTTGGGACGAAACTGCGCCTGCTCGCATACGCACTTCAGATAGTCCATGTAGGCTTTGGAGCGTAGATCACGTAGATGTCGCTGACTTTCTATGTGGCGAGTAAATAAATATTGTAACGAAGCGCCAATTACCACGCCTAGAAACGAAAGAAAGCCTGCTAACAATTTAAACTCTCCTTATCTGCACTTAGTCGTGCGCACACATAACGCCTTGCACACCGGCCCAGCGCAGCAGAGCCAGCATGTGGTAAGTTTGCGCAGCAAACCACATGATGGCGGCGCGTAGCTGGGTCCGCGTGCTGCAACTTGTTAAAACTAGCGCCACTTGAAG